>DATEME010000578.1:0-10714 GCA_035275865.1 Candidatus Acidiferrales bacterium
TTCCATATATTACCGCGGCGAAGGCGAAAAAAATTGGCGACTGCTGAAGGACAAAGTCCCGAACGAATACTACTCCTGGGACACTTCGACGATGCCCGACGGCGCCTACTATCTGAAGATCGTCGCGTCCGATGCACCCTCGAATCCGCCGAACGACGCGCTCATGGCAGAGCGCGAAAGCGACCGCTTTCTTGTGGGAAACACGCCGCCGCGCGTCGATAACCTTCATGCGCAGGCCAACGGCTCATCCGCATTGCTTTCTTTCGGCGCAACGAGCACCTCGGGCGCGATTGCCCGCGCCTCTTACAGTGTGGATTCGTCGGATTGGCAGATCGTCTTCCCTGTGGGCCAGTTAACCGACGCGCCTAAGGAAGATTATCGCTGGAACGTCACGGACCTTTCGCCCGGTGAACATACCGTCTCGGTGCGCGTCACGGATCGCTTCGGCAACGAAACAGCCGCGAAGACGACGTTCACGGTGGGCGCATCATCCGAATCATCGGCCCAATCAGCCTCGGCCTCACGCTAGACGAGTTCAAGCTGCGGGGGCGGCTCAGTTGTGCCAATTGCGGATCATCGCGATCGGTTCGAAGCGCTCTACTGTCGCGCCGATGCCGGTCAGGCCACCGTTGCTCTCCGCATGTTCCACGTGTACCACGCGCGCGCTGCAACGGACCTCTTCGGCGCTTCGTCCCGTTAGTTCCCTTGGGAGCCTGAAATAAATTTCGAGTGGCGCCCCGATGCTTACGCGTTCCCGCGAACGAAAATAGATGCCGCGCTCGGAAAGGTTCACGGCTTCGCCTTCCAAGATTCCGCGCGATGCAACGGGCGCAACGCCCTGGCCCTCGCCAAGCTCGACTGCCGAGGCAATCGTGGCATTCGAGATAATTCGAAACCGAAGCGGCACCGCACAATCCTTCCGCGGCGAGACACGGCGTTCTTTACCGGACATATGTCCTCCTGTCGGCTTTGGAAAATCCGTTGGATCAAATCGCGGGAAGGGCTTTTCGAGCATGGCATTTCGCCCGAAAGCCCGTCAATGATTTTAATGATTTACCGGCAATTCTGTGGAATTTCTAATCTGAAGTATCTTTTGTCGCGTTCTCACTGCGATGCCGCGTGAGCGGGGCTGCTACATTTCTTCGGCACGCCAGTCCACGGGCGGGAAGTCGATCTTCCAGAAGCCCGGCGACGGCGAATCGAACTCGACGGGCACATGAAATCCCTCGGGCATCTCTTTCGCGGAGCGTGTGACGCGGCACGCAATTTTTTCCCGGGTCGAGCTGTGTTCGAGCACAAGCCGCGTCTCGGCCGGCAAAGCCTGCTTCAGCAATACGAGCGCTCCCTGCGGATTGACGCTGATTGTAGACGCTTGCAGCGTAGTCGGCTTTCCCTGCACGGCCACATGGACGTTTGCCCGCACGCGCAGCAGCACGCGCTGGCTCCTCTTGCGATCTTCTGTTATTACGCCTGTTTTGATCGGTGGGCTGGGTTTTGATCGTAATGTCGGCGCTGCCGGTTTGACGGAGGCTGCGGCGCTTTTCGCCGAAGGGCCTCCGGATATTCCAAGTTTCAAAGATCTAACCCCCAAAAATTAAGGTCGCTTGCAAGGAATTCAACGCCGAGGTCCCAGCCGTCCGGACGCTGGCCGCCCTTCCACACGACTTTTCCCTCAACCGCCTTCCGAGAGGTGAGATTCGTGAGGCGCAGCACTTGCTGCACCTCCACTTCGCGCGGGCTGACGAGTAGGCACCCGTAGCCGTTGACGACTCGTGTGAAGGCGGACTCGAACCGTTTCGGCCCGACATTTCCGTTCCACTCGATCGAGACAGGTACGCGGCAATTCATCCGGGGTCCGCGGCGTTTTTGCCGCGTGCGAATGTCTTTCGGCAGGTCCAGCGAAAATGGCATTGTGAAAGCGCTCCGCGGAAGATCTCCTGGCGAACTGAGGGAAAAATGCGGCGCCGCGGCCTTCCGCACGAAAGAAATACTACGGACAGGAATTACGCGGATCAATAGTACGAGAAGACAGGTGGTTTCGCTGTTCAGGCGAAGACGCGCGGAAACTCTTAGTACTCGAATTTAAACTTCTAGTCTGCAGAAACGGTTTCGTTTGCCATGCGCGGCTTCGCCAGTCCCGCAATTCTGCCGAAACGGCGCTCCAACCAGGATTGGAACGTATCCATGTAGGTGTAAAAAACCGGCGTGAGGTACAGCGTGACGAGTTGCGAGAATACGAGCCCGCCCACAACCGCCAATCCCAGCGGCCGGCGCGAATTGGCGCCAGTGCCCGACCCGAACGCGATCGGCGCGGTGCCCATCAGTGCAGCCATTGTCGTCATCATGATCGGCCGGAAACGCACGAGGCAGCCCTCGTAAATCGCTTCCGCAGCGCTCTTGTGACCGGCACGCTCCCGCTCGATCGCGAAGTCGACCATCATGATCGCGTTCTTTTTGACGATGCCGATCAGCATGATCACGCCCACGAATCCGTAAAGGTCAAGGCTATAGCCGAAAATTTGGAGCGTGAGCAGCGCGCCAAACGCCGCCGACGGCAATCCGGAAAGAATCGTCAGCGGATGAATGAAGCTCTCGTACAAGATCCCGAGCACGAGATAGATCACCAGAATCGCGATAAGCAGCAGTATGCCGAGTCCTGAAAGCGACGACTGAAATGCCTGCGCCGCTCCCTGGAACTGTGCCGTCACTGTCGCTGGGAGCGTGTGCAGCGCCAAATCCTGGACGCGCGAAACCGCGTCGCCGATCGCTGCCCCGCCCGCGAGGTCGAACGATATCGTCACAGCCGGCAATTGCCCTAAGTGGCTCACCGAAAGAGGGCCGACGCCTGTGGAAAGGCTCGAAACGGCGTCGAGCGGAACCAGGTTCCCGTTCGCCGAGTGTATGTAAAGCATTGATAGTGCCGAAGGATCGCGCTGATACTTGTTTTCGAGTTCCTCGACGACCCAATATTCGTCGTTAGGAGCGTAAATCGTGGAAATCTGCCGCTGGCCATAGGCCGCGTAAAGCGCGTTCTCGACTTGATCCGCAGTAAGTCCCAGCGTCGATGCCTTATCGCGGTCAATGTTCACGTTCACTTGTGGATTTTTCAGCATCAGGTCGCTGGTCACGTCCGTGATCCCCGGCAATTGGCGCATTTTTTGTTCGAGGATTTCCGCGTTCTTGTAAAGCTCTTGTGTGTCCGGACTCTGCAGCGTGAACTGATATTGGCTCTTCGAAATTTCTCCACCGATCTGAATCGGCGGCGGGTTCTGCACGTAAAAATTCAGTCCGGAAATATTCGAAGTCTTTGCGGCGATGCCACCCATCACCTCATCAATGTCGGGGTGATGCGCGAAAAGCGGTGCCACGCCGCGCAGCAAGCTTCCAAGCGCCGGGACTGACCCATACCTCTGTTCGAGCGCCGTCATCGCCGGGCTCGACACTTTCGGCCGGTCGGAAGGCTCTTTCAGCGAGATGAACACAAAGCCGGAATTCGAGGACCCCCCGGCAGGCCCGCCGACCGCCGAGAAATAGTGCAGCACGTTTGGGTCTTTTCCGATGATCTGGTTCAGCTCCGCATGATGCTGCTTCATCGCATCGAATGAAATCCCTTGCGCCGCCTCGGTGTACCCGAAAAGAATCGAGGAATCCACTTCGGGCAAAAATCCCTTTGGTATCGAGACGAATTGCCACGCCGTCACGAGCAGCAGTACTCCCGAAACGCTCATCACAAACACGCGATGGCGCAGCGCCCATTGCAGCGAGCGATCGTATCCATTCGTGAGCGATTGAAAGAAACGCTCGAGGGCGCGATACATCGCCCCGTGCTGCTTTTCATGCTGCGGCCGCAAAAAACGGCTGCACAGCATCGGTGTGAGCGTCAGGGACACCACGCCCGAAACCAGAATTGCCATCATGATCACGACGGAAAACTCATGCAGCAGCCGCCCAATGATTCCGCCCATGAAAAGCACGGGGATAAACACGGCCACGAGCGAAACCGTCATCGAAAGAATCGTGAAGCCGATCTGCCGCGAGCCTTTCAGCGCAGCCTCCATCGCGGACTCGCCCATTTCCATGTGGCGCACGATGTTCTCGAGCATCACGATCGCGTCGTCCACCACGAAGCCGACCGAAAGCGTGAGCGCCATCAGAGAAAGGTTATCGACCGTGTAGCCCAGCTCATACATCGCAGCAAATGTGCCGAAGACGGAGATGGGCAGCGCGATGCTTGGAATCACAGTGGCCGAAAGATTGCGCAGGAAAAGGAAAATCACCATCACCACGAGCATCATGGCCAGCAATAGCGTGAACTTCACGTCGTTGACCGAAGCCTGGATGTTGGCCGCCGAATCATAGATCGGTACGAGCGAGACGGATGGCGGCAGCACGCCTTTAAACTGGGGCAAGAGCGCTTTCACGCCGTCCACCACCTCTATCGTGTTGGTGCCCGGCTGGCGCTGCACTCCCAACACGATCGACGGCTGACCATCGAAGATGTTGTAAAGCTGCGTAGTCTGCACGCTGTCCAGCACGTTTCCTAATTCATCGAGCCGCACCGGCGACCCATTGCGGTAGGCCACGATCAACTGCCTGTAAGCCGAAGCCCGGTTCAGTTGGCCATTGGCCTGCACGGTATATTGGCGATTCGCTCCATAGAGCGTACCGGTCGGCAGATTCACGTTTGCGTTCTGAATCGCCTTCGTCACATCGTCGATCCCGAGTTGCCGTGCGGCCATCGCCTCGGGATTCAGCTGCACGCGCACCGCGTATTTTTGCGCGCCATACACTTCCACCTGCGCCACGCCCTTTACCATCGAAATGCGCTGCGCGAGCAGAGTTTCGGCGTATTGATCAACCACGTATGAGGGAAGAGTCGTCGAGCTGAGCGACAGCCAATAGACGGGCTCCGCGGCAGGATTCACCTTCTGCGCCGTCGGCGGCGCGGGCATATTGGTGGGAAGCTGGCCCTGCGCCCGGGCAATTGCCTGCTGCACGTCTTGCGCGGCGCCATCAATATTGCGGCTCAAATCGAATTGCAGCGTGATGTCCGTCGAGCCCTGGCTGCTCGTGGACGTCATCGAATCGATTCCAGCAATTTCCGAAAACTGTTTCTCGAGCGGCGTGGCCACGGACGAAGCCATCGTTTCCGGACTCGCGCCCGGCAGGACCGCGCCTACCTGAATCGTCGGGTAATCGATATTCGGCAGGTCGGCGACCGGAAGCTCGCGATAGCCGAGAATCCCGAACAGAAGTATCGCGGCCATGACCAACGTCGTCATGATCGGCCGCTTTATGAATAGTTCGGAGATATTCACGCGGCGCCCTCAGTTCGTCGCAGTCGCGCTGACATCCACCTTGATGCCCGGCAGCAGGCGCAACTGCCCGTCGGTCACAACCGTCTCTCCGGGCTCGACGCCACCGGCAACCACTGTGTCCGTGCCAATCGTCCTCACGGCCTTCACGGTACGCTGCTCAACGGTCGAGTCCGACTTCACCACATAAATGTAATCGCCGTTCTGCCCGCTCTGGATCGCCGCCGAAGGCACGATCGTCGCGTTCTCGTCTTCCGAAAGCTGCAGCGTGACCGTCGAAAACTGGCCCGGCCATAGGCGCCGATTCGCGTTGGGGAAACTGCCTTTCAGTTTGATCGTCCCGGTCGAATTGTCCACCGAATTATCGACGAACGTAAGGTACCCCGTCTCGCTCGCGGTATCGCCATACGGCGTTGCTGAAACAGGCAGCCGTCCTTTGTCCATGAACTTCTTGATCGACGCCAGGTACTGCTCCGGTACGGCGAAATCGATGTAAAGCGGAGTCACCTGATCGATCACGACCAAGGCCTGCTGGCCACCCTGCGCCACGAGGTTTCCAGGCGTCGCGCCGAGTGCGCCGGTACGCCCATCGATCGGCGAATAGATAGAGCAATACTGCAACTGCAACTTCGCCGCCTGAAGAGCCGCTTCGTCTGCCTGAACCGCGGCAGCTTGCGCGGCTGCGCCGGCCTTCACCTGGTCGAACTGCTCCTTCGGCGTCACGCCGGCGTCGAAAAGCTTTTGATATCTGTCAGCTTGAGTGTTGTCTAAATCGAGCTGGGCCTTGTCTTTCGCCAGCGTTCCTTCAGACTGCGCAACCGCCGCTTCAAACGGCCGAGGATCGATGTTGAACAGCAGTTCGCCCTTCGTTACGAAATCGCCCTGCGTGAAATGCACCGCCTGAAGTTCGCCGTTTACTTGAGACTTGATCGAAACGGTCGAGTACGCCTCGCCTGTACCGATGGCTGTGAGCGAAATCGGCACATTTCTCTTCGTTGCCTTCGCCACTTTCACCGGCGCGGCCATTACCGGCGGAGCAGTCTCCGCTGTCCGCGTGCATCCCGCCGTGAGAAGCGCGCCACAAAAAGCACATAGAAATAGTCCAGCCGCACTAAGCCTGTTCGTCATGCAATTCCCAAGGTTCTTCTTTTCCGCTGTGCCAAATCGACCGTCTGGGCGGCCAGCTTCAACGGGTTAAGGGTTCAGGCAAAACCGCGATGGGTCCATGATAACCCACTCGGAATAAGTGACGAAAGTACAATAGAAGGAAATAAGCACATATCTAAACACCCATTTGCTTAGTGGACGCAGCGTCCGAGGAAAAGTTTGCAAGAAACCAAGGCTCCAAGGCGTGGCTGATGTCAGGCGGCAGCGGCCTGGTCGAGCATCCAGACGAGCGGACCCGCGGGTCGCACGCGCGCGGCCGGATACCGGCTAACGCCCGCATCCGGCTCGGCGGCAAGAGCCTTCAGGATTTCCCTTTTCGATTCGCCCGCCACAAGGAAATACGTGTTTCGGGCTTGATTTATTACAGGGTAGGTCATCGTCAGCCGATGAGGCGGCGTGGCGGGTACGGTCACCGGCAAGACCCAAGCCTCTTCTTCGTTAAGGGCGAGGTTATCCGGAAATAGCGATGCGGTATGTCCTTCCCCGCCAAGCCCCAGGAGCTGCACGTCAAACGCCGGCGATTCTGTACCAAAGAATTTTCGCATTTCCGCCGCATAGGCCTTCGCAGCTTCGCGCGGGTCAGGATTCTCCGTCGGCATCCGATGCAGATTCAGGTGCGCGTTGGCCGTGAGCTTGTCAAAAAGCATCTTCTTTGCCACACCGAAATTGCTGAGCGGGTCCGTGTACGGCACGTAGCGGTCGTCGCCCCAGAAAAAATGGACGCGCTCCCACGGAAACGCGCTGCGGTACGCATCCTGCGACCACATGGCAAACATCCGCTCCGGCGTATGCCCGCCCGAAAGCGAAATCGCGCAGCGGCCATGCTTCGCGACAGCCTCTTTCGTGATGCGAAATACCTCATCCAACGCCGCCCGGCTCAGCGCGTCAATATCCGCAAAAACTCGCTTCTCCATTTTCATCGGAATCCCAATGGTGGTCGTTATCCTGAGGGTCGCAAAGCGACCCGAAGGACTCCTCTTCACTTTTGGCAGGGTACTAACCTAACGCAATCCAGCTATCCGCCAATCAGCAATCAATGCTAGCTATTTCTCCGCCGCTGTCTTCACCGCGTGCCCGCCAAACTCGTGCCGCATCATCGCGAGCAACTTGTTCGCAAACGGTTCCGGATCCTGTGAACGGAACCGCATATCCAGCGCGCCTGAAATCACCGGCAGCGCCACGCCCAATTCGACGCCTTCGATCACGGTCCAGCGTCCTTCGCCCGAATCGGTCACATACGCTCCGATGCCTTCCAGCTTAGGATTGTGCGTCAACGCATCCACCGTCAGATCGAGCAGCCATGAGCGGATCACGCTGCCGTACTGCCAAATCTTGCCCACTTGCAAGAGATCCAGATTAAACTCCGATTTGTGCCGCAGCAGATCGAGCCCCTCGGCATACGCCTGCATGATTCCGTATTCGATGCCGTTGTGCACCATCTTCACAAAATGTCCCGCGCCTGCCGGTCCGACGCGTCCCCAGCCTTTATCCTTCCCGGGCGCGAGCGTCTCAAAAATCGGCGAGAGCCGTTTCACCACGTCCGCATCGCCGCCCACCATCATGCTGTAGCCTTCGGTCAGCCCCCAGACGCCGCCGCTCGTGCCACAATCAACAAAATTGATGCTCTTCGGCTTCAGCGCGGCCGCGCGGCGCACCGAATCCTTGTAATACGAATTTCCGCCATCGATGATCGTGTCACCTGCGGCAAGGTGGGGCAACAACAACTCGATCGTGTCGTCGACGGGCTTGCCCGCGGGTACCATCAACCAAACCGCGCGCGGCGCCTTCAGCTCGGCAATCAATTTTTCCAGCGAGTTCGCTCCAACAATTCCTTTCTCGCTTACCTTCTGCACCACAGTGGCGTCGCGATCGTATCCGACCACGCGATGCCCGCCGCGCATCAGCCGCTCCGTCATGAATCCGCCCATCTTCCCCAACCCAATCATTCCTAGTTCCATTTATGCTCTCCGATCGTCAATTTCGCCCGCGCCGGAACGTCGTCGTCCTGAGCGAAGCGAAGGATCCCTCTGATTTTTCGCGAAGATGCGGGCTATTGCCCGTCCACTGTCACTCCGAGGTTCGCCAAGTCATCTCTCAATTGCGCCACACTTTGAAACTGTATCGTGCGAATCCCCTGCTCGCGCGCAAACTCGAGATTCAGACTGCGATCGTCGATCATCACGCACTCGCCCGGTTCGCACTGCGTAATCTGCAACGCCTGTTTGTAGATTGCCGGCGTCGGTTTTCGCACGCCCAGATAGCACGAACTGAGAAACACCTCAAAGTAATCACGTAGACGAAATTTGTGCACGCGATACTCATTAATTTCGAGCGATTCGTTGTTGAGTGACGCCATCGCGTAGCGCCGCGTGCGTGCCAATTTGCCGATAAACTCCAGCGATTCCGGCATTGGCTGCGATTGGTCAAACATGAACTGCTTGAACTCCTCTATGGAAAATGGCCGCTCACGATAAAAAACCGTTCGCCGCAAATATTCGTCGAGCGTCGCTTTGCCTTCTTCGAAGGCATTCAGCATTAACTCGTGCCGGTCCTCGAAATCGGCCTCGTCGAGATGAAATTTCTGCACGGCCCTCTGGCGCGACCCGCGATCCCAGCCGTTCGTCAGGATCACGCCGCCGTTGTCCCAGAAAAGCGTTGTAACTTTCGCGTTCGCGTCAGCCATTTCAACCTGCGCGCAATCTACAGCTAGTGAGCGCCATCTATTATTCCCCACATCGGCAATTTCCCGAAGAGCAGAAATCCCCGGGCAATTCTCACGTGTGGTATCATCCCGCGCCTGTGCGCGGCCGGACAGGAAACGTAGGATTCGAAACGGCGCGTGACTAAACGCGAATGGCGGAAAAATACAGACATACCCCACAAGAACGAGCTGCAATGCTGCGGCAGCTAAAACGTATTCTGGAATTAAAAGACGAAAGAGAACTTATGAAGTTCTTGCGCGAACACGGGATAAGGGACGAGAACCCGCGCTTTTCGCAGATCGTGCAGGCTTTCCGCGTCGGGAAGCTGGACGAGGTTTTCGGGAAAAAACCTCGAGGTCATTGAGCATTTGCTTCGCCTCGGAAGGACTCATGGTTGCTTCCATGTGTTCGATCAGCAGGCCTGCAATCTTCTTTGCTGCCAAATCCCGTTTAGCTTTCTGTCGCGGCATAGCCAGAGTCTATCGCATGGGCCAATATCACACAACTTTGATTCCAACACTGCTTCCAGAAAACATCTTGAACATCCCGCCGAAATGCACCACACTGCCGTCCGCTGCCGCGTTGTGAAGCAGCTCAAATGCAAAATCGCCGCACACTTCTGAAATACATCGCGGGCGCGGCCGCCACGTGCGCCTCGGGCCTCGACGCCCTCGAATCCTTCGCGGAGCAAGTCCAGCAATCCGGCGCGGAGCGGCCCAACATCGTCTGCTTCCTCGGCGAAGGCCTTCGCGCTGACGAATCCTCGCTCGCCGGCAACAAAATTCTGAAAACGCCGAATATCGATCGCATTGGGAAAGAAGGCTGCTCCTTCCGCAATGCGTTCTGCATCAACGCTCTCTGCCTTCCCTCTCGCGCCACGATTCTCACCGGCCTTTATTCGCACACAACCGGCGCTGTCTCCAACGTGGAAGGCAAACTGCCGCCCAACACGGTGCTCGTCCCCGATCTTCTTCGCAAAGCCGGTTACGAACTCGCCTTCGTCGGTAAAGCGCATATCGAAGGCGCGCTGATGGATCATTACTGGGATTATTATTTCGGCTTCGTAGGGCAGGCGGATTACTACCGTCCGGTCATAACGGAAGGCATTCGCGGCAAATATTCTCCTGCCAAGCTTTACGAAGGCGAATACGTTGACGATCTCCTTACGCGCAAAACCGTCGAGTGGCTCGAGCAAAAACGCGACAAGCCTTTCTGCCTGTTTCTCTGGTTTTACGCGCCTCACACGCCGTTTTATCGTCCGCCGGACATGGTCAATATGTTCAACGGCGTCCCGATTCCCGTTCCTCCCACATTCAACGAAGACCTGCACGATTATCCCGGCAAGCCGCGCGCCGTCGCTCAGGCCGACAATAAAATTGGCGTCAGCGAAGTCTTCGACAACGATCCTCGCTCGCTCGAAGAACTCGTCAAGGATCACTACGTAGGCGTAGAAGACAACGACCGCAACATGGGCAAAATACTCAGCGAACTGGAGCGCCAGAACGCGCTCGACCGCACCGCCTTCATCCT
>DATEME010000579.1:0-1744 GCA_035275865.1 Candidatus Acidiferrales bacterium
TCGGTCTTGCACGCCGCCGGATCGTAGTGATCCCGCACGTTCCGTGTATGCTCCGTCACGCATCCCGAAGTCTTGCAGGCCGAATAATCGAAAGTCTCTTTATTGTCCTTGGGGTCTGCATCGGCCGGGGACCATGGCAGGCCAATGGCGGCAGCCAGGGTCAAGCCGATCGCGAACTTTTTCGAACTGCAATGGCTAAGCCGGCTGAATAGCGAGTCGGCGCGTTTTGCAGCGCTGGGAGGCCTGCGCATATGCCAAGTGTAGGCCTTCCCGCATCCATTCACAGGCAGAAAGCTCGTTAGCCCGCCATGATTTTCCTAAAATGCTGTACAAGTCTTACGATTTTGACCGATGTGTTCGATGACATTTTATTAGCGGCTTATCCCCTTGCCTCCGGTAGCGCAATATTTGGTATCTGGTTAGTGGTGCGGAGCCGTGGCCATTGAGGCGACGTCCCCGCAAACGTTTTTCTGGTTCTCTGGAGGACCGAGACTGGGCCCCGTTTGAGGCGGCTCTCGGGTGTGTGCCTTGCCAGTGCGGGACGAAAACACTGTCCGGTCCCGGGCGCCCAGGATTTCTCCGGCGGGCGTCCGATCAGACGCGCTGGTCGACGAAGTCGCGATAGGAGGCGTGCGTCAGGCGCGTTGTCAGACCGACCAGCGTGCTAAAGGCGGCGCGGGTATGCCGCCGCCG
The DNA here is from genome assembly GCA_035275865.1 of Candidatus Acidiferrales bacterium. Taxonomy (GTDB): domain Bacteria; phylum Acidobacteriota; class Terriglobia; order Acidiferrales; family UBA7541; genus Palsa-295. Next base: position 694 of record DATEME010000579.1, read on the forward strand.
GTTCCAACGAAAGACGAACTCGTCGAGATACCGGTGAAGATGCGCCTGACGCATCCCATGGAAGGTGCCCAAGCCCCAGCGCTTTAGATTGCCAAACACACGATGAACCCACGGCAAGACAATGTGCGCCGCCATGCTGCCCACCACCTTGCGTTGATGCCGGTGCTGCTGCAGGCTGCGATAGGACTGCAGCCCGTCACTGACAATCGTCGCGCCAGGCGCCACGGCACCGCCGACAAAGCCGCCGATGCTGTTTGCCGAGAAGTCTTCCAGCCGGTCGAGCCGGATGCGTCCAGGGCGGCCATCGGCCAACAGCTCCACCGCGCCGATGATCAGCAGCTTGCCGACATGGCTGCGGCCCTGGCCACCTGCCGGCGGGTCGTGCTTTGTCCGGTAGGGGAGGTCGCTGTCGTCGACTTCGACCAATTCGGCCAGCGGCAGACGATCCGGGTCGACCATGGCCCGGCGCAGCTTATGCAGCAGCAGCCAGGCGCTCTTATAACTCCTCAGCCCGACTTGCGCCTGCAGCTGCAACGCCGAGATGCCGTTTGAGTGGCTGCTGAGAAGGTGCATCGCGGTGAACCATACGGTCAGCGGCAACTTGCTGCGATGCATCACGGTGCCGGCCGTTACCGAGGTCTGCCGACCGCAATCCGCGCACTCCCAAGTAAACCGCTTGGCCGACAGTTCCCAGCCCTTCGCACCCCCGCAAGCGGGGCAGATAAACCCGTTTGGCCAACGCCGTTCAAACAGATGCTGCGCGCATGCCGCCTCGTCCGGAAAACGCTGCGCAAACTCCGCGCGCGACATCGGACGATCATGCTTCCACCGGCTGCTCATGAGAACATAATAGGAACATAGCGCCCATCGTCAAGCGGTTTTCGCGCACCGACACACAATCTCTAGGCGCACCTGAAGCAAGGGGATAAGCCATTTATCTATAATGCGGACGGCAGTTTTTCTGGAACCGAGAAGATTTCTAGAGAAATAGAGTTAAGTACAAATGGTACTGAATACACGGCGACCGCCACTACCGAGATCTTCAACGCTG
>DATEME010000580.1:0-19359 GCA_035275865.1 Candidatus Acidiferrales bacterium
ACAAAGCGAGTCGGCCTATAGGAAGCCGGAAGCTGCCCGACTATAAGGCGAGCCGGCCGCTCCAGAAGCAAAACAAAATCAACAGCAAAGGCGCCCACCGAGAAGCGCCCGCGAAATTCGCGGGCAACGGTGGCCGCTACAGAAGCGAATTCAAAGGCACACAGCCAGGAATGACTGTGCCACTGCATTCGACTGCAAGCAGAAAGGCTGCCCGACTACTAGGCGAGTCGGCCGCTACAGAGGCAAGACAAAATCAACAGCAAAAGGCGCCCACCGAGAAGCGCCCGCGAAATTCGCGGGCAACGGTGGCCGCTACAGAAGCAAATTCAAAGGCACACAGCCAGGAGTGGCCCGCCTACGGCGAGCAGGCTGTGCCACCACCGGTCTGCCAGGCGGGCCTCGTTGCCGCGAGCGGGTTGGGGCTATACTGTCGCGTCAATCGCAATACTGTGGCATCAATCGTTATACTGTCGGATCAATCGTAATAGTGTCGCGCCAAGATGGTCATGCTGATGTGCCGCGGGGAGTTGGACAAATGCACGAAAACAGGTGGACGACAATTCGGGTCGAGGTTGAAGACGGGATCGCGTGGGTGACGCTAAATCGTCCTGAGAAGCGCAACGCGATGAGCCCGACGCTGAATCGCGAGATGCGCGAAGCGCTGGAAGAACTGGAACAAGATGAGGCGGCGAGAGTTCTGGTTTTGACCGGGGCCGGAGAGTCCTGGTCCGCCGGCATGGACCTGAAGGAGTACTTCCGGGAAGTGGATGAGAAACCGGAAGTATTTCAGGAACGAGTCCGCCGAGACGCTTCGATGTGGCAATGGAAACTGCTGAGAATGTATGCCAAGCCGACGATTGCCATGGTGAACGGCTGGTGTTTTGGCGGTGCATTCACACCGCTTGTCGCGTGTGATCTTGCGATTGCGAACGAAGCTGCTGTTTTCGGGCTCTCTGAGGTCAACTGGGGCATTCCTCCCGGCAATTTGGTGAGCAAAGCCGTGGCGGACACGATGGGTCAGCGAAAGGCGCTCGAGTACATCATGACCGGCGCCACGTTTACGGGCGCAGAAGCAGCGGCGATGGGACTTGTGAACAAAGCGGTTCCGCTGGAGCGGTTGCGCGACGAAACGATCGCATTGGCGAAGAAACTGGCGGATAAAAATCCTGTGGTGCTGCGTGCGGCAAAGGTCGGATTCAAGCGGTGCCGCGAACTTACCTGGGAACAGAACGAAGATTATTTGTACGCGAAGCTCGATCAAGCGTTGCATCGCGATCCGGAAGGTGGACGTGAGAAGGGAATGAAGCAATTCCTCGATGAGAAGAGCATCAAACCCGGGTTGCAGTCGTACAAACGCTAGCGCCATGACGATTTAACATGTTGCTGAAAAAAGATGCATTCATCACTTCAGGGGCTAAAGCCCAATTGAATGAAGGCGGCTTATGTCGGAGCTAAAGCTCCGTCCCCCTAAAGACGTTCCTTTTTCCGCAACTCTTAGCTGGGTCGCGAATGACTTCCACAAAATCGCCGTTCGCAATCGAAAGACTTATTCGCCCGCGCTCGGTAGCCATCGTGGGAGCTTCGGCCACGAAAGGGGCGTTTGGCGCGTCCATCCTCGAGAATCTGGAAGCATTCGGGTACACCGGCACAATCCATTTGATCAATCCGAAACGCGATCGCATCGGGACGCGCGAATGCCTGAATTCGATCGATGCGTTGCCGGAGGGCGTCGATTGCGTTGCGCTTGCCATTCCACGAACCGCCGTGCTGGAGAGCGTGCGAGCCTGTGCGCGGCGAAAGGCCGGCTCAATCGTCATTTTCGCGGCTGGTTTCGCTGAGGCGGGCGAAGTTGGCCGTGGCGAGCAAGAAGAAATCCAGCGCATCGCTGCCGAGCATGCCATGGCTGTGGAAGGGCCGAACTGCCTGGGGTTCGTGAATTACGTAGACGGTGTTGCTCTCACGTTTGTCTCGACGCCGCGGCAACAGCCATTTGATGGCAACGGTGTCGGCATCATCTCGCAAAGCGGCGCGATCACGGCGGTGCTGGGCGTCAGCCTGCGGCATCACCAGTTGCCGCTGTCTTACGCGGTATCGACGGGCAATGAAGCCGTTTGCCGCGTGGAAGATTTTCTCGATTTCATGGTGCAGGATGGGCGAACGAAAGTGATCGCCATGGTAATCGAGCAGATCCGCGAACCGCGGCGGTTTCTGGAGATAGCGCGTCGAGGGCGAGCTGCGGGGAAGTCGATCGTTTTGCTCCATCCGGGAGCGAGCGCTGAAGGGCGCGCGTCCGCGGCGACGCATACCGGAGCGCTGGCGGGCGATCACGATGTGATGCGATTGTATGTGCGAGATGCGGGAGTTTTAGTCGTCGAGTCGATCGAAGAGTTGGTTGACGTTGCAGATGTGCTGTTTCGGTGCCCATCCGCTCCGGGCGGCGGCTGCGCCGTGTTTGCGGAATCGGGTGCGTTTAAGGCGTTCTCGTTGGATTTTTGCGAGAGGATCGGGTTGCCGTTGCCAGCGCTGTCCGAGAAGTGTTTCGGACAATTGCGAAATGCGCTTCCCGAGTTCATAACACCGACGAATCCGCTGGATATAACGGCGCAAGGGCTGGTCGATCCGGACCTCTACCGGCGATGCATTCCTCCTGTGTTGCAAGATGATCGCTACGGGAGTTTGCTGCTCGCGATCATTCTTACAGACAAGGAAACCAGTACGCTTAAATTCCCGCCGATCATCGGCGCGCTTCGGGAAGTGCGGCCCGCGAAGCCGGTCGTATTCGCTGGATTGGACGAAGGCGCCGACTTCGATCGCGCGTACCTTCGTGAACTGCGTGAGCTTGGAGTGCCTTTCTTTCCTTCCACGGAACGGGCGTTCCGGGCGCTGGCTCATCTGCATAGGCACGCCGAACACATGAAGCGACCGCCATCGCGTCGGGAGCCGTTGCCGAAGCTGACGCTTGCGGGCTCGGGCGTCATGCCCGAATACAGGAGCAAAGAAATCCTTGCGCGAATCGGCGTGCCGGTGCCCGAAGGTGCGTTGGCGCGAAATGTTGCGGAAGCGGTTGTGATTGCGGAACGGATCGGGTTCCCGATTGTGATCAAGGCACAGTCAGCGGCGCTTTCGCACAAGAGCGATTTGGGCGGCGTGATCCTGGATGTGAGAGATGCTGAAGCGTTGCGCGCGGCTTGGGAGAGCATAACGAGCAAGGTCTCCGCAGTCGCTCCGAGGCTCGTGCTGGATGGAATGTTGATTGAGAAAATGGCCCGCAAGGGGATCGAGCTGATCGTGGGAGCGCATCGCGATCCTGAGTGGGGGCATGTGCTGCTGGTGGGGCTTGGCGGAATCTTGACCGAGGCGATTGGCGATACGCGGCTCCTAATGCCCGACGTGAGCTGTGACGAAGCAGCAGAGGAGATTATGCGGCTGAAGGGAGCGAAGCTTTTTCGTGGATTTCGGGAGATGCCGCCGTTGGACGTGGCGGCCGCCGCAAGAATTATTTCGCTTGTTGGAGCGTTCGCGCGCGGCAACCCGCAAGTCCGCGAGCTGGATATCAACCCTCTGATCGTTTATCCGGAAGGCAAAGGGGCTGTCGCGTTGGATGCACTGGTGGTTCTCGATGCACCGGAGAAATTCTAGTGCTCTAGTCGCCGTGGCAGTTCTGCGCTCACTCTTCGGCGAGCGCAGAATTTCCCGAGGCAGGAGCCTCGGGGCTGGGGATTTTATTCCACGAGGGCCTTGGGTGATATTCCAGAGCGCCAGCCCGACCGGGAATTAAAAGACTACTGGAGGACCCAGGGGCCGGTTTTTTCGATGAAGCGGCAACCGTAGCGGCGGGAGGGGCCGCCGTTTGCGCTCACGTGAATGACTCTGGCTTTGCCGACGCGTTGGGAGCCGTGGCGCGCGAGATAGACATCGACGACCGCGCCCGTCTCAAGCTCAGCGTTACAGGCGCAAAGAAATCCAGTGAGGCTTACATCGTCGGTTGACGCGGGCTGTTCAAATTCCTTTCCCTTGGAGTCGGTGCCTCGCAGCTTCAGAGAAATATGCAAGCGCACGCGGACTTCGCTTTGGGGGAGATGGGGCTGAGATTTGACGACATCCTGCAAGCACGCGCGCAGGGCTTCGAAGTCGATCGGCTTTTCGAAATAGCCGACGGCGCCGAGCTGTTTGCAATAGTCCTTCGTTTGCCCGCCCGCTTCTCCGCTGACAACAATCACGGGAATCGTATGAGTACGGCTGAAAGAGGTGAAGGTCTGGAGTAATTCGTAGCCGGAATATTTGGGCATGCGAAGGTCGAGCAAAATGGCGTCGGGCTTGGACTCAAGCGCCAGAGCGAGGCCTTGATCGGGCTCACCGGAATCAACAATCTCGTAAGTGTCACTCAGCTCGATGCGAATGAGCCGGCGCAGCGCTTCATCGTCATCAACGATCAGTAACTTTCCCATCGACTTGGTCTCCTGATGCATGGCTTTATCTGTTCAGAGTGGTTACAGGCATCGGCTCTTTTGCACTATCGAGTACCTCACGCACCTTGCGGAGAAGGACGTCCTCGGTAAACGGCTTGTGCAAAAGGTGGATGCCTTCTTCGAGCACTCTGTGACCGGCGATAAAACTGTCCGTATAGCCGGATATGTAAAGCACCTTCATTCCCGGCTCGCGTGGCAACAAGCGCTCTGCCAGCGCGCGGCCGTTCATGCCAGGCATGACGACATCCGTTAGCAAGAGGTCAAACGTGCCTGGATGTCGTGCGGCAACTTGCAGCGCTTCTTCGCCGCTCCCAGCCGATACGACGCGGAATCCGCCCATTTCGAGGAATCTTTGCGCGAGCTTGCGGAGGGGTTCGGCGTCTTCCACGAGCAGAATGCTTTCGGAGCCGGCCAATTTTTCTCCGCGATCGACTCTCGGCTCTTCTTTTTGGGATTCGCCCACGTGCTGCGGGAGGTAAACCTGAAACGTCGCGCCTTTTTCGGGTGCGCTTTCCACCCAGATGTAACCATTGCTTTGTTTCACGATGCCATACACGGTGGCCAAACCGAGCCCGGTGCCTTTTCCCGGCTCTTTAGTTGTGAAGAATGGTTCGAAAATGTGCGCGAGCGTTTCCGAATTCATGCCGATTCCTGTGTCGGCCACGGTGAGCAGGACGTAGTTGCCAACCTTGGAGCCCGGATGGCTCCATGTGTAGGGTTGATCCAGATCTGCGTTTGAAGTTGCAATCCTCAGGCGACCTCCAGAGGGCATCGCGTCGCGTGCGTTGATGGCAAGGTTCAAGATGACTTGCTCGATTTGAGTACGGTCGGCCTTGACCTTGCGAAGGTCGTGCGACAGTTCCATCGATATCTGAATATCCTCACCCAGCAGGCGCGGAAGCATCTTTTCCAAGTCCGCCGCGAGCGTATTCAGGTCGAGAACTGCGGGAGTGAGAACTTGCTGACGGCTGAAGGCGAGCAACTGCTTGGTTAGGGAGGCCGCTCGCTGGCCCGCTTTCTCGATTTCCACGGCATGTTCCTGGAGAGGGCTGCTGGCGCCCAGGGCCTTCTTCAATACGCCGGCGTAGCCAATGATCACTCCGAGAAGATTGTTGAAGTCATGCGCGATGCCGCCGGAGAGCCTGCCGATCGCTTCCATCTTTTGCGCCATCTGCAGTTGCTTTGCGAGCGCTCTTTTTTCTGTTACGTCTTCGGCGAAAACTTCAAAGTAGGCCAGATTTCCTTTTCCATCGTTCACACGTCGCCCAGAGCATCGAACGATGATGGGAGCGCCGTCTTGCCTCTTCCACTCGACCTCAATGTCTTTGATCTGTTCGGAACGAGTGAGAATTTCCGTCAAACGGGTGTATTCGCCTTCATGGCGAAAGATTTCGGTCTTTAGATCCTTGGTGAAGATGTCTTGCTTTGAACCGTATCCGAGCATCTGCTGCAACGCGGGGTTCGCTTGGCGAATCCGGCCATCGGTGCCGGCACGATAAATCCCATAAGGCGCATATTCAACCACCGAGCGGAAGTCGCCCTCGGAGCGGTGCAGCGCGTCTTCCGCCCTTTTGCGCTCGGTGACATCTCGATTCACGATGACGAGCTTTTCCGGCAGGCCAGCGGCATTGTGAATCACACTTGATGTCGATTCCAAAACAAGCCACGCACCGCATTTGTGGCGAAAACGGTAATCCAGAGTCTGGCCAATCCCCGACTGCCGGGCATCATCCGCCGCCTTCTTCACACGCGCGCGGTCATCGGGATGAATTTGCTCATACGGGGACGAAGCTTCCAGCTCCTCCGGGGAATATCCGAGAGCCTTTTCATACGACGCGCTATTAAAGATTCGTTTTCCCTCCATATCGACGACGGCGATCATGTCCGCGGCATTTTCGCTGATGAGGTGAAATAACTCCTCGCGTTGCAGCAATTGCCGGCGAATGCGGTAGATCAGAAGATGCTGATAGATCGTGTATAAGTCAAAGAGGAATACGAGGCCCACCAAACCGCGAATGATGTTTGGTGACACTTCGGCCGAACTCAGGAAACCGCGGTCCGCAGGGAGGAAAAAAGATAGCAGCCCTCCAGTCAGAACCAGCGTAATGACGAAAGCACCTACCCACAGCCACCATTCCCGCCTCTCGATCTTCCGGAAATTTGCGCGGGCCGTTTTAGTCTGGCCGCCTGCTTGCGCTCTTGTCATACGAGGTTTGCGTCGAGACATTTGTCGATCTCATCGCCTTCCGAGCGTCCATCTTGCACAGCAATTCTCCGGCGTTTTCACGGACGCCCGAGAAGGAAGCCCCATGAAATGCACGGGCCAGTTCCGCATGTCTCCGTGGGCTGCACGCGATTCCCGTTAGCGTCGTTTCGTCAGTTTGTTCCGCTTTGGCAGGAAAGCAAATGGTCGCGATACACGGAAATTGGCCTTGTTTGTCGATGTGTAACTCGTAAAACTACTTACAGTAATTCCTGAGAGAGGCACGCAATGGCGTTCCGCAACTCAAAAGAATTAAGAATCGATCCAACTAGTTGAAAACAAAGGCATAAATCCAGTTCTAGAGGCCGCCGGCAACCGGGAGCACGAGACGAGAACTCAGGCCCACGGCCCTTCATTCGTCACGGCCAGGGAGTGCCGAGACGGCCAATCATGATACTGTTTCGGCCAAAGCATGAGGTGAGATGAGATGAATCGTAGAGATTTTCTCGCTGCTTCGACTTCCGCGCTGGCGGCGACCGCGCTTCCCGCAGGCGTGAGTGCCGCACCTGCGAGGCGGGCTGCGACTAAACCTTCGCAGATCAAGCTTGGAACCGTTTATCGACGGCTCGACGACGACCATTTAAAGGCGCTGGCGCGCTATAGCGTCACAAACGTCGGTGGGCCACCTCCGATCGCGGACGCCAATCGCCTTTATGCGACGGTCGAAGAACTGGAACGCGCTCGCGATATGTGCGCGAAAAATGGCTTGAGCTACGACATCGTAACGCCGCCGTTTCTCGCATCCAGCCACATTGATCGCGAGCGGCACCCCGCTATCATGCTGGCTGACAGCCCCGAGCGCGATCGCGATATCGAATCCATGCAGACCATGATCAAGAACTGCGCGGCAGCGGGGATTCCGGCCATTAAGTACAACGTGAGCATTCTGGGCGTGCTTCGTATCGGGCGCGTTCCGGGTCGGGGCGACGCCACCTACAGCAAGTGGGACTTGGCGGAAGCTCATCCAGCGACACCGCTCACGAAAGCCGGTCGCGTAGATGCAGATGCATTTTGGGAGAGGATTACTTATTTTCTCGACCGGGTCATTCCGGTCGCGAACGAGTACAAGGTTCACATGGCGTGTCACCCACAGGATCCTGGCGTGCCGCCAGAGGGCTATCAGGGTGTCGATCGCGTTCTCGGGACGGTAGATGGTCTAAGAAAATTCATCGCGATCCAGGAAAGCCCCTATCACGTGCTCAATTTTTGTCAGGGGACTGTTTCTGAGATGCTTGAGAATCCCGGAGAGCAGATTTATGACGTAATCCCTTACTTTGGCTCGCGCAAGAAGATCTTCAACGTGCACTTCCGCAATATCCGCGGCCATCGCGACAACTTCGTCGAGGTCTATCCGGATGAGGGAGATGTCGATTTTGTGAAAGCGATTCAGGTTTACAAAGAGGTTGGTTATGACGGCGCGCTAATCCCGGACCACGTGCCGCAGGCTCCTAACGACCCTGAGGGTGAGCAGTCTTTCGCTTATTGTTTCGGCTACATCCGAGCTTTGATTCAGGCCGTGAACTACATGAGTTGATCTTTCGCATTTTTCGGATCAGAGTGGTCGCCGACAATGCGAAATGTACGTTGCGTTTCAGGAATGTGAATTTCCGCGCTGGCCCCTCCTAATTTTGAGTTCGTAGTTTTCCTACAAATTATTTTTCGAGTAACGGCGAATTGACGGCAATTTCACAGTTCGAGCCTATAGCTCTGTAGCGCGCAATCGAAGCGCACCGGCCCGTTCCGATTTCGCGACTGCCTACTGAGGAGTGATCCATGAGATTAAAAGCTGTTGCCAGGAAAATATGCTCGCTGTCGACGCGGCAGATTCTGGCCATCTCGATGATTCTGCAGTTGATGATGGCTACTTCGTTGCCCGCTCGCGCCGATGGACGACATGGAGATGATGACGCTAGTTCAGACACGCGTACACCGATCAAGCATGTAATCGTCATCATCGGGGAAAACCGCACATTCGACCACGTCTTTGCCACCTATAAGCCGAACGATCACCAGAAGATATGGAATCTCCTCTCGGAGGGGATCGTCAACGAAGACGGCACGCCGGGGCCGAATTACTGGCGAGCAGCGCAATTTTCGGCGGCGGACGAGAGCCCGAATCCGTTTGAGTTGGCGCCCGTTTCGAAGTCGCTCTATTCAGTGTTGCCCGTGCCGCTTGTGGGCGGAGCAACGACACCGCTCTTTTCCTCTGTGAGCGCCGCAGAAGCGTTCGAGAACGGATTGGAGACGTCGCCCTTTAACTGGTACATGTATCTGACGACCGGCGGCACGGGTTTGACGAGCGGAACGCCCGATACCCGCACATCGTACGACGGCTTCGACGTATTTCACTTGCCGGATGGGCCGTATCAACTGACGCCCGGCCTCAAGTATGACGATTACGCGGGAAGCCCGGTGCATCGTTTCTACCAGATGTGGCAGCAGCTCGATTGCAGCTCCGCCTACGCAACCTGGCGCAACCCGAGCGGCTGCAAGGCCGACCTCTTTCCATGGGTCGAGCAGACGATTGGCGCGGGGAGCAACGGCAAAGCGCCCACGACCAAGCCGTATGACTCGCCGAGCGGAGAAGGCGCCACGGCGATGAGCTTCTACAACATGGCGCAAGGCGACGCGCCATATTTGAAGTTCCTGGCCGACAATTATTCGATGAGCGATAACTTTCACCAGTCCGTACAGGGAGGGACCGGTGCGAATCACGTGATGCTCGGCGCCGGCGATGGCATCTGGTTCAGCGACGGCAACGGCAATTCGGCCGCTCCGCCCTCGAATCAGATTGAAAACCCAAATCCTCTCCCCGGTACAAACAACTGGTACACGCAGGATGGCTACTCGGGCGGGTCGTACAGCGAATGCGCGGACGCGACGCAGCCGGGCGTCGGGCCAGTGGAAGATTATCTCGCTTCTCTTTGGCCGCGGATCAAGCCGAATTGCGAGGCAGGGCACTACTATCTGCTGAACAATTACAATCCCGGATATTACGGCGATGGGACCGTGGCGTATGGCGATCCGAAGGGAACGCCATTCACGATTCCGCCGTCCACACTCCGGACCATCGGCGACGAGCTGCTCGAGAAGAACATTTCCTGGAAATACTACGGCGACGGATGGAATGCCTACGTCGCAAATCCGTACTCCTCGACGAACACGTACTGCAACATCTGCAATTTCGAGCAGTACGCGACGTCGATCATGACCAATGCGGCCGTGCGCACGGCGCATCTGCAGGACACGGCGAATCTTTACAATGACATCGCGGACGGCTCGCTTCCGGCGGTTTCCTTCGTTAAGCCTAGCGGGTTGCTCGATGGGCACCCCGCTTCGTCGAAGCTGGACCTGTTTGAAGGATTCGTGAAGAAAATCGTCGACGGCGTCCAGGCGAATCCGGAGTTGTGGAAGAGCACGGCGATTATCGTCACGTTTGACGAAGGCGGCGGCTACTGGGATTCCGGCTACGTGCAGCCATTGGATTTTTTCGGCGACGGCACGCGGATTCCGACGATCGTCGTGTCTCCTTATACAAAAGCGGGGCACATCTCACACGAATATGCCGATCACGTTTCGATTCTGAAATTCATCGAGGCGAATTGGAACCTGAAGGCGCTCACCGACCGCAGCCGCGATAATTTGCCGAACCCTGTCGCGGATGCCGACAATCCATACGTTCCAAAGAACCGGCCGTCGATCAGCGACATGATGGATATGTTCGATTTCCATCATGGCGACAGCGATCACAGTGGGGGCGATCGAGGGCACTGATCGTCCGTGTCGCATGATGAAGCTTCAGAGATGAGGCGTTTCTGGCGCCGGGTTCGGTTCTATGCCGAATTTGGCGCCAGAATGTTTTTGAGCGGTTTTTCGACCAGCGATCTCGTGTGAGCGGCGTCACAGCGCAACTGCCGGGAATGGTGCACGCTTTCGGCGCGACGGCAGACTGTCACCAATCATTCCCCCTACTCTTGGCCACAGTCATGCTACCGGCGGCGCGCGTCCCCCGCCGAACAAGCAGGCGCGCGCCGCCTTTGTTTCGCAACATATGTGCGATGCAGCGGAGGCTCTCCGATGGGCGAAAATATCAGGAACAGAATCGCGCCTTTGGATCAGCACCGGATTATGACGATCGCGACGATGCGCCCGGATGGCTGGCATCGAAGAAATTGGCAGGCATGGGGCGGTGTGGTCCGCTCAATCAGCGTGACTACAGGGTGCGGTGGCTCCGCGACAGTCGAGCGGAGTCTGATAAGTGAGCGGCTGAAAAGAAAGCCGCTCGCTACGTAAAGCAACGGCAACGGCGTCGTTCGTGAGAGCGGGATTGGTTACGCTGCTGTGACGGCGCGAAATTTCCGACTGGACCCAGATGCGGTTAGCGGATGGGGCAGCGGGCGTCGATTTGTGGCTGTAATACGGCGTCGAAGAGCGCGCCAGTGTGCGAACGCGCGGTGCAGACCTGGTAAGCGGTGAGGCTGAAGGCACCACGGAAATCCGCGCCGTCAAGGATCGCGCCGGTCATGTCGGTCTCTGTGAGGATGGTTTGGGCGAAATGCGCGCCGCTGAGATTTGAACCCCGCAGGCTGGCCCCGATGAGGATTGCGCCGCCCAGGTCAGCGTCTTTCAAGTCCGAATTCTGCACGCTCGCAGACCACAGGTAGGCACTGCGCAGGTCGGCATGCTCGAGATTGGCCGCGTCGATGTGGGAATTGCGCAAGTCGGAGCGTTCGAACGTGGCGCGGATCAGCGTGCTACTTGAGAGCAGGCCGTCGTAGAGGCTTGCGCCGTCGAAGCGGGCGTCCATCGTGAACGTGCCGGTGAGGATGGCGTAAGACATATTGGCATCGCGAAAATCGGTGCGCGCGAGATGCGCGCTCTGGAAATTGGAGCGGTCAAGGTTGGCGTGGTTCATGCGCGCGCTGTCCATGAGAGCGGATTGGAAACTGCTCTGCGTGAGATCGGCGGCGCGGAAATCGGCGTTGGAAAGATAAGCTCCGCGAAAATCGGCGTGCCAGAGGCGGGCGTTGGCGAGAAAGGCGCCATAGGCCTGAGCATAGCGGAAGTGCGGATCGTTGAGGCGAAGGCCGCGAACGGAGCCAACCGTATCGTCGCTCCAATTCCAGTGCGCGGGCGGCGTGGAGAATTGCGCTTCGGTGAGATCGGCGTAAGGATCGTAGCCGATCGCCCACAGGGCTGTGGGCGCCCAGCGGCGAATGTTCGCAGGACCGTATTGCGGGGCGCGGCTGACGTTGTGAGGAACGCCCCAGATTGTGCCAAAGGAGATGAACGTCGCGATCGCGAACAGGATCCCGACTAAGACGGGCGGCTTGGATCGGCGAAGTTTTTCGCTAACGCGCGTGGCCAGCGTTCTTTGAACGGCCCAGGTTTCCCGCGGTCTTCCTACTTTGAACGTGGCGTGCACGGCTATGCCGGCGGCGACGGACGCGAGAATCTCGTGGAGCATCGTGCCGTGGATTTCCTGGAGCGTGAGATAGCGCGCCCAGAAAAGGAACAGCATGAAGGGAACAGTCCAGTAGGCGAGAAGAAGCGAGATGGTCGTCTCGAGCGTGCGCGATGAGACAGTTTCCTGGTTCATCCAGCGGAAATGTGCGCGCAGCAGGCCGAGGACGATGCCGGATTCCTTTTCTCCGAGCGAGGTACCGTCAGGGAAGACAGCGGGCAACTCGAGCGCTGCGCCGCACACTTTTTGAATCTGCTGCAGGAACGCGAGATAGAGCAAAAACAGCGCGACGGGCGCGATCAGGAAAATTTCGGCCGTGGGCATGGCGGCAGCGGCTCTTGCAGAATGCAAAAACGGCAAAATAGCTGAATCGGTGACGAGCTGAATATCTTTCGTTTTCCAGATGGCCAGCGCCGCGAGTGCGCTGAGCGTCATGATTGCGGTGAAGAAACGCAAAGCGGTGTGCGAGGCATCGCGAAATACGGCTATGGCAGGGAATTGCGCGATTTGCACCGGAAGAGAGGCCTCGCGCAGGTTCGCGCCGGCGAGTTGGCGCGAAACGATGCCGAGGGCCGTTTCGAGAGAGGCGCCTTCAAGGTTTGCGCCTTCGAGATTCGCACCGACGAGGCAGGCTTCTTCGAGGTCGGCGCGCACCATGCAGGCGTCGCGCAAGTCGGCGAGAAGCAAGTCCGCGCCTTTCAAGTCGGCGTAGTGAAGATCGGCGAGGCGCAGGTTGACGTTAATCAACTCGAGGCCGGAAAGTTCCGCATTAGCGAGATCGGCCTTTTTGCCGCGCTGGCCCTTCGCTTCAATCCATTCGCGATGGGCAGCGAGAGTCTCTTCAAATTCCCAATCCTTTGGCGTCGCCGAACCGCTTGTATGAAGTCCGGCGACAGGTCCGCGCTTTGGAGTTGCGTTAGCGTTTTCGGCGGGAACGACGGGTTCTTCGGCTTTGATTTCTTCCGATGCGGCCGCGAGAACTGTGGCAGCGTCCTCGGGGCAAAGTTCGGTGGAGTCGTCCGTGGGCTTTGCGGCTTCCTGTTTTGGTGTTGCGGGTTGCGGAAGCGACGGCGCTGATTCGGGTTGCGGATTTGCGGCCACTGGCCGCGTTTGTGTGCCGGCCAACGCCGCTGCCACTCGGTCGGCGGCCGGCGGCATACTGCTCGGCTGCTTGTTCGCGGAGGCGCCGGATGATCGCGCCTGTTCGGCAATGATTTCCACGGGCTGATCCTGGTCAGCGATTTTCAAGTGAATCGCTGCTTCCGAGGCGGCGGGCTCGATTTTGGCTGAGCGATCCTCGACGTCCGCGCTGGGCTGACGAGGATGGGCTGGAGCAGGCGGAGGATCGGCGAAAAGTTCGGCGAGAGCGGCCGATGCGGATGGGAGTTCGCTTGCCGGAACAAGCTTTTTGGCCGGGGCAAACGACGCGGGGCGCGGCGGCGATTCAAGGAACGGGGATTTTTCGGAATGCGGCGGCTCGTCCGGCTGCGGCGACTCTTCGACGGCCCGTTCATCGTTTGACGGCAATTCTAGCGTCGTGAGGCCAGCCGAGTTTGTGGAGGCGGATTTTTCGTCCGCACCTGAACGCCGAAAGAAAAAACGCATGGATGAGTCCCGTTTCCTGGAACGTCATGAAAAGATGGTCTATGAATGTGGAGGCGGCGGCGTTCCCCCCAAAGCCGACCCCACGGGACAATCGTAGCGCGGCGAGGGGCAGTAGGCCCCCTGTACGATGGTGCAGGGAGCGTACAGCTGGACGGAAGATACAGATTGAGAAGGTATAGAAGATGCAGGAGGTAAAGGAAGTGGAGGAGAGGATGCGGTTCGGATGCGCGTTAGTTCGTCAAGAAGCCTGGTTGCGGTATGCTTAGGAACGCAAAATTGAATGGAATTAATCAAGAATCTTGGTGAGGGATGACTGTGAACGTATCGGCGACAGAGAAGAAAGTGGCGACTCGGACTGAATCGGACAGCATGGGGAAGATTGAGGTCCCTACGGATCGTTACTATGGCGCGCAGACGGCGCGATCTCTGATTCATTTCGATATCGGGCATGACACGATGCCCGCCGAGCTGATATGGGCATTCGGCATTTTGAAGAAAGCCGCGGCGATGGTGAATCAGGACCTCGGCAAGCTCTCAGCGGAAAAAGCAAAGCTGGTCATCCAGGCCGCTGACGAAGTGATCGCCGGAAAACTGAACGACCATTTCCCCCTGCGCATCTGGCAGACGGGCAGCGGCACGCAAACAAATATGAATGCGAACGAGGTGATTTCGAATCGCGCGATCGAGATTGCGGGCGGCGTCATGGGCAGCAAGAAGCCGATTCATCCCAATGACGACGTGAATATGTCGCAGTCATCGAACGATACGTTTCCGACGGCGATGCACATTGCGGCGGCTTGGCGCGTGGCGGAGGCGCTGATTCCGTCGGTGGAAGCGCTGAGGAGGGCGATTTCAGCGAAGGCAGGGCAATTCGGCGAGGTGGTGAAGATCGGGCGCACGCACTTGATGGATGCGACGCCGCTGACCGTGGCGCAGGAGATGTCCGGATGGGCGAGTTTGCTCGAGCGTGACGTGGCACGGCTGAAGGAGGTGCTGCCCGGGCTTTATGACCTGGCGATCGGCGGCACGGCGGTCGGGACTGGGCTGAATGCACATCCTGAATTTGCAGAGCGCGCGGCGAAGAAGATCGCAGAATTGACTGGGCTGCCATTCCGGTCGCATCCGAATAAATTTGCGGCGCTTTCGGCACATGACGAGCTGGTGTTTGCGAGCGGGGCACTGAAGACGCTGGCGGCATCGCTGATGAAGATTGCGAACGACATTCGCTGGTTGGGATCGGGACCGCGAGCGGGCCTGGGCGAATTGGTGCTGCCGGAGAATGAGCCGGGATCTTCGATCATGCCAGGAAAAGTGAATCCGACGCAGTCCGAGGCGATGACGATGGTCGCCGTGCAGGTGATGGGCAACGATGCCGCGATTGGATTTGCCGGGTCGCAGGGAAATTTCGAACTGAATGTATTCAAGCCGGTCATCATTCACAATTTCCTCCATTCTGTGCGGCTTCTGACGGACGCGTGCCGTTCATTCAGGGAGCATTGCGTGGATGGGATGGAGATCGACCGCGAGAAGATCGATTGGTATGTAAAGAATTCTTTAATGTTGGTAACGGCGCTGGCGCCAAAGATCGGTTATGACAAGGCGGCGGAGATTGCGAAGAAGGCGCATCATGAGAAACTCAGTCTGCGAGAGGCGACACTTAAGTTGGGTTATCTGACGGAAAAGGAATTTGACGAGAACGTCCGTCCAGAAAGGATGACGAACTCGGGTTCTAAGTGATTTATTTTTGCGTAGAAATACGCAGACAAATTTGGGCGAGTTTCAAATCGGTACAATATGGTACTCATCCTAGTTAACCTTTCGATACACGTAAATTTCCAATGAAAATTTCCTTTGACTGCGAAACGCGCCCCGCTTAAAGTCGGGTTCCCCTTTCGAATTTCCAATCCAAGACCTGGTACTTCCTCTCGTTCGGAGCAGAGATGCGCATTCTCGTTGCAGAGCAGGATCAAGCGCTGGGAACGTTTCTGGAGCGCAGTTTCGACGCGGAAAACTACCATGTGGATCTGGCAGCCGACGGCGAGTCTGCAAAAGCCATGGCGGACTCGCAAGAGTATGACGCGGCGATCTTCGATCTGAATCTTGCGGCCGGCGAAGGAATGGACATCCTGAGGCACGTTCGTGCACGGCGCGAGAGGTTGCCAATTCTCGTGCTCTCGAATCGAACGCGGCCGGAAGAGCGGGCGCAAGCACTCGATTTGGGCGCAGACGATCTCGTGGTGAAGCCGTTTGCATTCTCCGAGCTTTCGGCGCGCGTGCGGGCGATGCTGCGGCGCGGAGGCCGGGCGACAGAGACCGTGTTTCGCGTGGCCGACCTGGAGTTGAACCGCGTGGAGCGAACGGTGCAGCGGGGCGGGCGACGGATTGAACTCACACCGAAAGAATTCGGCTTGCTCGAATATCTGATGCGCAATACGGGGCAGCGAGTGACGCGTGCGCAGATCATTCAGCATGTGTGGAATCTTTCGTTCGACACGATGACAAACGTTGTGGATGTTTACATTAATTATCTCCGCAAGAAGGTAGATGCCGGCGCCGATGTGAAGCTGATCCACACGATTCGCGGAGTGGGCTACAAGGTGGAAGCGACGCGGAGCGTGGCGCGGGGCGCGGCATAGAGCAACAGAAAAGCGCACGTGCGTGCGCAGCTATCGGAGTTAGTCGACGTTCAAAAAGGGGGACGCGATGGCGGCTGGAGCGACGTTGGCGAGGAGTTCACAAGGCAGGGTGCTGGTAGCGAGTTCGCGGGCGGAATTTCGGGCGAACATGATCGCCAAACTTTCGGCGGAGAAGTCGCCGGCGGCGGAGGCCGCGGGCGGCGCCGATGCGTTGATGAAGCTAGAGCGAGGTGGGTTTCAAACGCTACTGCTCGATCCGCACATCGAAGATCTCGACGCGGATGAGCTGGTCGACATGATTCAAACGCGTTATCCGGAACTGAATGTGGTGCTTATGGGGGTGCAGGCAGAGGCCGAACAGCTGTCGCTCGATTTGGCTGAGGGCGATACCGGGGCGGCGGTTGAGGAGCCTGCTGAAGCGGACGAATCAGCGTGGCTCGAGGGCGAGGAGCGAGCGGCAACGCCTTCGCCTGCTGTTGCAACGGCCACAAGCTCGCGGATACAGCCGCTGCCGGGCATGATCGGCACCAGCGCCAAGATGGAGCAGATTTACCGGTTGGCACGATTGGTCGCGCCGCGCGATACGACGGTGTTGATTGTGGGCTCAACGGGAACAGGAAAGGAGCTTGTGGCGCGGGGGATTCATGAGTTGAGCCGGCGGAGCCGCGGGCCGTTTGTCGTGGTGAATTGCGCGGCGATTCCAGAGAGTCTGCTCGAGGCTGAGCTTTTTGGATTTGCGCGCGGAGCGTTTACTGGCGCGGTGCAGTCGCGGCTGGGAAGAATTCACGCGGCGCACGGGGGAACGCTGTTTCTGGATGAAGTGGGCGAATTGCCGCTGAGCATGCAGGCGAAGCTGCTGCGGTTCGTGCAGGAGGGGGAAGTGCAACGGCTTGGCAGCGCGGATCTATTTCGCGTCGACACGCGCGTGATTGCGGCGACGAACGCCGATTTGCTGCAACGTGTGCGCGAAAAGCAGTTTCGCGAAGATCTCTATTACCGACTGGCCGTGTTTCCGCTGGATCTACCCTCGCTGGAAAGCCGCGCGGACGACATTCTGCCGCTGGCGCGGCAGTTTCTTGAGTCGTTCTGCAAGGAAAACGGCGTCGCACCGAAAACGATCCATCCTGATGCGGCGATTCTCTTGAAGCGTCACAATTGGCCGGGCAATGTGCGCGAATTGCAACATTCGATCGAGCGGGCATTTGTGCTGGCGGATGGGAACCCGCAGATCCGGCCGGAAGACTTGTCGATGCCGCGGGAAGCGGCCTGAATCAGAGAATTCTAAGCTAACGGGCAGCTCGGTGGAATCTGCCGTGCTTTACTTGCCGAGCGATGTCCTCAACGCCAGCAACGCACGGATCAATCCAGGAACAACGGGCACCGTCACGGCCGATTGCATCGCGCGCGACGAGCCGCTCGCGAAAGAATGCGGCTACGAGCACGTCGCGCACTTCTGCGGCCCGGCAGTCGCTCGTCCGCGCCTTTGTGATGGGGCGCGCAGCGCGCGATGCGAATGATGGCTTGGAGAATGAAAACGTTTTTGTCAGCGAATCTCCGAAGCTTCAAAAGCTGTTGCAACGGGCGCGGCAGGCCGCTCGTACGGACATGGACGTCCTGGTAGAAGCGGAAAGTGGGGCAGGGAAGGAGTTGCTGGCGCGACTCATTCACCAGGCGAGCGGCCGCCGTAACCGTGGCCCCTCGCGAGATTGCCCGCACCGTCCGCGACTACTCGCTCGCGCTAGGCGCCGAAGAACTTGTGCTCGCCCGCCCTCGCCGATTCCTGTGGGTCCGCTTCCGCGCGGCAGGCATGGCTCACGACCTTCTCTTCCGCCTGCCGGGCAAAGCACCTGAAGAATAGTGTTTGAATAGTATTTGCTTTTTCTTCGCCTTGTGCTATCCTTCGTTCCCGTAAAGAAAAGGGCCGCCCTAGCCGCACTTTGGTAAAATCGGGCCGCCTGCGTCCCACAGGACACTAAACGAGGTGGCAAAATGACCGACGAAAAAACCAAAAATCTTGAGCTTGCGATTTCCCAGATTGAAAAGGACTACGGCAAGGGCTCCATTATGCGGCTGGGCAGCCGCGACGTGCTCGTCCCTGTCAACGTGATCCCCACCGGCGCGATCTCGATCGACGCCGCTCTAGGCGTCGGCGGATTTCCGCGCGGCCGCGTAATTGAGGTCTACGGCCCGGAATCGGGCGGCAAGACAACTCTCACCTTGCACGTAATCGCCGAAGCGCAAAAGCTTGGAGGCCAGGCAGCATTCATCGATGCCGAACATGCGCTCGATCCGGTCTATGCCCGCAAGCTCGGCGTTGACGTCGATAACCTCCTCGTCTCCCAGCCGGACAACGGCGAGCAGGCTCTCTCCATCGCCGAAGCTCTGATCCGCACCAACGCGGTCGATATTATTGTGGTCGATTCCGTGGCCGCGCTCGTTCCCAAGGCCGAACTCGAAGGCGACATGGGCGAGCCGCAGATGGGATTGCAGGCGCGCCTGATGTCGCAGGCGCTGCGCAAACTCACCGCCATCGTGAACAAGTCAAAGACTTGCCTCGTGTTCATCAACCAGATCCGCGAAAAGATTGGCGTGATGTTCGGCAATCCCGAGACGACTACCGGCGGACGTGCCTTGAAGTTCTACGCTTCGATTCGCGTCGACATCCGACGTATCCAATCCATCAAGGAAGGGGACCGTGTGGTTGGTTCGCGCACGCGCGCGAAGGTCGTGAAGAACAAGGTTGCCGCGCCGTTCCGCGAAGCCGAATTTGACATTATTTACGGCGAGGGCGTCTCGCGCGAAGGCGATCTGATCGACCTCGGCGTGACGAAAGGAATTCTCGAAAAGTCCGGCACGTGGCTTTCTTATAAGGGAGAACGCATCGGCCAGGGCCGCGAAAACGCCCGTGTTTTCTTGCGCGAC
>DATEME010000581.1:0-1031 GCA_035275865.1 Candidatus Acidiferrales bacterium
GTCCCGTCCGCGCCGACCAGGCGGGCGCGAGGCACCTCGAGCGCGATCCGCCCAAAGGTCCCGGTCAGCGATCGTGATCGATGGCCGTGCCGATGCCCGCTGACCGCGATCCCGCCATCATCGACGCTGCTCAACGACTTCTGCCGGCGCCCGTATCGCGGCCGCTGCAGCTTCTCGTCCAGCTCGCCCTCGATCATGGCCTGGATAAAGCCGCGCACTCGATCACGCACCGCGGCTTCAATCGGATCGAACCAATCATCGAAGAGGTACACAGCTGTATCGGCGACAGGCGGCGAGGAATCAGACTTCGTGGTAATGCTCTTCATGGCGTGGTCTCCTATCCGACGCTCAAACGCCGGATGATTCGAGGTTGATCACCCCGGAGACTACGCCACCTTCAATTCCTACCAACTCCGCGACGTGACCAAGGGTCGATCCAGCCAACTGAGACGGCCCCTACTGCCCGAAGTCCCGTCGCCGGGACGGTGGAGCTGGTGAAGCCGTTACACGCCCAGTGGCCGTCATCCGACGAACCACGCGTATTTAGATAGGCACCGTTCCTTCTGACCGCATAGTGTGGCGGCCTCGGCGCCGACCACGGACAGAAGCGTGAGCTCGGCGGCGTGACGATCACTCGGGGAGACTTGACATCACCGGGCCCATTACAGAAGGCCGTGTAATCCATTAACGCGCAGATCGCAGTGTCCGCTGGCGCAAAGGAGAACGGACAAGACCATGGCCAGAATAATTAGTTTCGCGCTTGCTCTAATGCTGGTGGCATGTCAATCACCAGCACGATTTGCGGAGGCTCGGAAGCCTGTGGTTCATGAACAGACGCAACCGAAAGAGGAGCAGAAGCCTAAGAAAATACGGGTATGGCGAATAAAACCGAAGTATCATTGAAGTCTCCACGGCACTCGTACAACCCTCTAAAGTGCCCCCAACGGCCTTCATCAATGGTTACCATTGTCAAAGCGGGAGAGGGTAAATTCGCCCCCGGCGCGAGCTAAGCGCACGAGCTGAGATCGGAA
>DATEME010000582.1:0-1697 GCA_035275865.1 Candidatus Acidiferrales bacterium
CAACCGCGGCGTCAACGGCGACGATGCCAATGCCATGCTCGCGCGTCTCGATACCGCCGTTATCGCCGAGAAGCCCAATCTGGTGCTGTGGCAACTTGGCACAAACTCAGTGATGCGCGACAAGGCGCTCCCGCTGCACGCTGCGCTGATCCACGAGGGGCTCGCGCGCATGAAAGCGGCCGGCGCCGAGGTCGTGCTGATTGATCCGCAATACGCGACGCGCGTCATCGCCAAGCCGAACGTCGAAGAGATGGTCGCGCTGATTGCGACCGCCGCCAAGGCCGAGCATGTCCCGCTCTTTCACCGCTTCGACCTGATGCGGCATTGGTACGAGATCGAGCACCTGCCGTTCGAGGCGTTTGTGTCGCCGGACGGGCTGCACATGAACGACTGGAGCTATGCGTGCCTTGCCAAGGGACTTGCCTTGGCGATTGCCGAGGCCGCAACTCGGCCCAACCGCAGCCGGGGCGGTAAGGCGGCAGCTCTAGGCCGCATGAGCGGCGCGAAATGCGGGGCAGTCTTCCCGTCACAAGGGCCCGGATTTCGCTTGCTCAATCCATACAGGACAATTGCCGCTACCAGCGAGTGCGCAGGGGCTCTGGCGGGCGCGGAAGCTCTTGCGAATGCTAGCGGACGTAAGTGCAACCAAAAGGCCAGCGGAGCGAGCATTGAGTGTCTTGAGCTGCATAGCTGATAACTCCAAGTGAACGGCTTGGTCAAAGGCCATGAAGCTGCATTGAAGTGCCAATGGGCGGTGCGAAAGTCGCCATCGATGATGCTGGAGCGCGAGCGCGGGCGGGCGAGGGCTGCCTCTTGGTGATGGGGCCGGATTACGAGTCGGTTTGTGTGATTTCTGCAACACCGCGAACTTTTTGAGACGCGGCCTGATTGGTAAGGGAGGCGCGCTCATTGTTATGACGAATTTCGTTGTTAACGAATTCAAAATGGGGATGGGTGTCATGAAGAAGTCGCTGGTTATCAAGCGTTCGATCATCGTCGGTGGCCACAAGACGAGCGTAAGTCTAGAGGATGACTTCTGGGGGGCTTTGAAGGAAATCGCCCTCAGACACCGTGTAACTTTGTCGGACCTCGTTGGCTCAATCGATTCGCAACGCCAGAACGGCAATCTTTCATCTGCTGTGCGGCTCTTCGTGCTCAATCACTACCGTCAACGCATCGAAGCCGAGGCGAGCGCAAACCCGGGCGCCTGGCCCGCTACTAGCGAAACGCAGCCCGGCAAAAGCACCGACTAGGGGAACGGTCGGGACTCGGGGAAGGCAGACTGCGGGCGCTACTGCTTCACGATCTCGCGGGCGAGGCGATCGGGGCCATACCTTCTCGCTTGATACTCGTCGGCCGGATCGTAGCCGCGCCGATGCATCTCCATACCGATGCAGCCCTCCTCAAAATGTAACCTGTCCCAGACTTCGCGGTCGTCCAGTCGGGCGAAACGGTCTTTCAAGGTCGCGATTAGGCGTGCGTAATTGTCCAGGTCTTGTCCGGTCATTTGCCTAAGATAGCGACCTAGCAGGTCCCACTCCGAAGGCGGACGCCGCCGATGCGCGGGTGATTTGGCGCGAGCTTTGCGATTAGGCATGGCGAGATTTCCCCACTCATCGATTGTCTTGAACGGCTGTCGAAACAATCCTGCAGGAGGTTCAACATGCAGAACCGGAACAGCGCATGGTGTGACATAG
>DATEME010000583.1:0-2823 GCA_035275865.1 Candidatus Acidiferrales bacterium
TAAACTGCGTGTCGGGAGTTCGACTCTCCCCAGCCCCACTTTCCTCGGCGGGCAATCACAGCCGG
This sequence comes from Candidatus Acidiferrales bacterium, assembly GCA_035275865.1. Lineage (GTDB taxonomy): Bacteria > Acidobacteriota > Terriglobia > Acidiferrales > UBA7541 > Palsa-295. Next base: position 66 of record DATEME010000583.1, read on the forward strand.
CGCGGACGCGGTGGCGGGCGGCTAGAGGGCGTTGTGAAGCTGAAAATCGTACAGATGGGCGACCCGGTGCTCCGCCAAACTGCGCGTCCGCTCACGGCAAAAGAGATCGTCAGCGAAGAAACGCAGCGGCTGATCCTGGATATGCGTGAAACAATGCACGACGCGCCCGGTGTGGGCCTCGCGGCGCCGCAGGTTGGGTTGCCGATTCAGCTGGCCGTCATTGAGGATCGTGAAGAGTTTCTGAAAGACGCCTCGCCGGATATTCTGGCCGAACGCGAAAGAAAGCCAGTTCCGTTCCATGTGATTGTGAATCCGCGCATCCTGCATGCGCCGGACCCGACCGTTACCTTTTTCGAAGGCTGCCTCAGCCTGCCCGGTTTTACGGCGCTTGTGCCGCGGACTCGGACGGTCCGCATCGAATGCCTGGATGAGCGCGGGCAGAAGAAAATCATCGAGGCAAACGGCTGGTATGCGCGCATCTTGCAGCATGAGATCGATCATCTCGCCGGCTGTCTTTACGTCGACCGCATGCGCAGCCGCACTTTCGGCACTTTAGACAATTTCAATCGGCATTGGAAAGGCAGGACGATCGACGAGGTGCGCTCGGCGCTTGAGTTCATGCCCGTTTGAACGTCTGCTTTTCGACCTCCAAGCCACGATTTCCTTCCCGTACTGCCCTTGACTCTTCCGTGACACGCCGTTCCCATTGATTTCGCCGCGCGTAAAATAAATTCATGGGGATTTATAGGCGAAATGATGTGCTATGTCTTGGGACGGGTATTTTGCGTCCTCTAACGACGCTGCTGCTCGCGGCGGTTTTCTGCGCCGGTTGCCATCGCATGCAGCCGGCCCAACTGCAGCCGCTTTATAACGCCGGCATGGCGTACGACACGGTGACCCGGCTAAACACACTGAAAATCACTCCCTCCGAAGTTCCTCAAATTGCGCAAGCTCGGCAATCGGGATTTTCCGATGCCGGCTGCGTCCAGCTTTTGCAGATTTACCGGTCAAGGAACCAATCGTTTGACGCGGGCGCTGCAATTGCGGGGCTCATTGGAGCGGGAGCTAGCGAAAATCTCGTGCTGAAGCTCGCCGGCCTGAATCAACTTGGTCTTGGCGCCGGTGAACTCGAGGCTATGAGATTGGCGGGGCTCTCCGACGATATTCTGCTGGCCGTTGCACAGCATCATGCCGCTGGTCGGCCGGTGCTTTCGGGCGCATCTCTTGCCGGAATGAAGAATCTGGGAATGGGTTCAAGGACGCTCCTGGAGCTGGCGGAGCGAGGCGTCCCTGATTCCCGTGCAGCGGAAATCATGACGATGAGGCGTCGCGGCGCCAACGACGTGCAGATTTTGCGGGATTTCGCCGGGTCGTAGAGCATTTGCTCCCGCCGGGCCGGAATACGTATGCGAGAGGGCTGAGTCGAACTCAGTTTCTCTTTTCGCTCCGAATCCTCGTTTTCTCTTGTGACAGAGCTGCACTGAAATTGGCTTGCAAAACGAAACGGCCGGCAGAGGAGGGGCTGCCGGCCGCTTCGCGCGCGAGCTAGGGGGGAAATTTTACCTGTGGCCACCACCGTGGCCTTCGCCATGCGATCCGCCACCACCGTGGAAGTTCCCGCCTCCATGTGATTCTCCGCCACGGTAGCCATTGCCGTGATTCACGTCGCCATGGAATCCGCGATCGCCACCGCGAACTGCACCGCCACGAAATTCAGCGCCGCCATGGAAGTTGTCGCCACGGAAGTCCCGGCCACGATCAAAATCCCTGCCGCGGTCGAAGTCGCCGCGGCCGTAATATTCGTGTCCGTAAAATCTATGATCGTCCCGGTCATATCGCCCCGGACGCTCCCAATAAGTCCGGTACCAGGGGCCCGCCCCGATAAAGATTCCGTTCTCGAACCATCCCGGGCCATAGTAGCCATAGGGAGCGCATGCGTACGGATAATAGCTATAGTAACCATATGGACAGGCAGGCGGCGCGCCGTAGTAATCGTAAGTCTGCACGCGCACAGGCGCCGGAACCCCGATTCCAACGCCGATCGTCACATGCTGCGCCTGCGCATACGTTGCAGGAATCAGCAGCAGAACGCCCAACACCGCAAACATTTTGAGATATCGCATTGTCCCGACCTCCTGAGAGCCGCGCAACCTATGGCCATCCACCCTAGCCCTTCTCGCGTCCGCTCTCGCCCGTTGTGAAGGCAAGCGCTGCACCAAACGAACTGTGAGAGTCACCATCGAGCAAGTGCCGATTTTTCAGCAACCTGCAAAAGCCACTAAACTGACCTAGGCTAGCCGGGCATTTGCGATCGGTGGTTTTCGCGCGAGGCTCCGGTGCTTTTCAACCACCACCGAAAAGATTAGCAGATGGTAAACTTTGCTGGGGACCTTTCAGGCGTGCGTCTTGCGACAAGCGCTTGCCACCGCTCAATTGACCGCGACGGCAAGTCCATTTACGCTGAAGTCTTACCTGCATTTTCCATAGCCATGCCCACGATCGACGAGGACTTGAACCAAATCGAGCGGGACATTCGGACGCTGAAGATCGAATACGAGCAGTTCTTCGGCGGCGGGCGGAAACGTCCGCCAACCGATACGCAATGGCGGCTGGATAACCTTGTCCGGCGTTGCAACGAAAAAATGGGCGAGTTGAACTTCGGGCAGCGGTTTAAACTGAGCAATCTGACGCAGACCTACGCGAAATATCAGGACTTCTGGCGCAAAAAGATGATTCAGCGCGAAACGGGCGCGCAGCA
>DATEME010000584.1:0-3143 GCA_035275865.1 Candidatus Acidiferrales bacterium
TTCCGCTTCGATCGTCGCGGCCTGTTCCGGCGAGAAGAGAGCGGGGGCTTCGTCCCGCTAAAGGTTGGCTCGCGCGCCGAAGACATACTCGGCATTTTGATCGAAAAAGGGGGTGATCTCGTCTCCAAAGACGAGATCATCGCCAAAGTCTGGTCCGGAACGATTGTGGAAGAAAGCAATCTTACTGTTCAGATATCCACGTTGCGCCGGTTCCTGGACGACCGATCCGCTGAAAGTTGCATCCAGACAGTGCCCGGACGGGGATATCGGTTTGTCGCGCCGATAACCCGGTGCGCAACCGACATTTCTGGCACGCCGGCGGGCATCGACGCTGCGCCTCCATCGGGGGTGACGGCTATTGTAGCGGAGGAACCGGAAGGCCCGTTGCCCCTGCCGGACAGGCCCTCTATCGCGGTCCTTCCCTTTGCCAACATGAGCGCCGATGCAGAGCAGGATTATTTCGCCGACGGCATTTCCGAGGACATCATCACCGGCTTGTCCAAGCTGCATTGGTTTTTTGTGATCGCACGCAATTCATCATTCACCTACAAAGGTAGGGCCGTGGACATACGTCAGGTCGGGCGCGAACTCGGGGTGCGCTACGTCCTAGAAGGGAGCGTCCGCAAGGGCGGCAACCGCGTACGGATTACCGCCCAGCTGATCGACGCCGTCAGCGGCAAGCACCTCTGGGCCGATCGTTACGACGGCGAGCTGGTCGACATTTTTGCGCTGCAGGACGAGATCACCCGGAAGGTTGTGGCCGCCATCGAGCCAAAGCTGATGGAAGCCGAAGGCATTCGTTCGCAAAACCGCTCGCCCAAGGACCTTGGTGCCTGGGACATGCTGATCCGAGCTAGTTCCCTGTTTTGGCGGCTGACCAAGGACGAGAGTCAGGCGGCAATCGCGCTGCTCAAGCAACTGATCGAAAGACATCCGCTCTATGCGCCGGCACACGGCATGTTGGCTTTCGTATTGCTGGTGTCACGGCAAGGTGGATGGCACATGATGGACTCACCCAAGCGGCAAGCCTCGCTGCGCGGGCGGTGGAACTCGACGACGCGGATCCTTGGGCGCATCTTGCGCTGGGCTTCGTAGCTTTCACGAGGCGCCGGACCGACGAGGCGGTCGAGGAGTTCCAGCGCGCACTCGATCTCAATCCAAACTTTGCCGCTGCGCATGGGTTTCTCGGCTGTGCACTCGCCTTTGATGCCCGATCCGACCAAGCTGTAGATCACATCGAGCAAGCCATCCGCATGAGCCCTCACGACCCGCAGAACGCGCTGCTCAATGCGGCACTTGCCGCCGCGCATTATCAGGCGGGCCGCTATGCGGAAGCTGTCGGCATTGCCCGTAAAGCCATTCGACAGCGATTCGAATTGACAAATGGTCACCGAATCTACGTAGCGAGCCTGGCCCAGGCAGGCCTGCTCGAGGAGGCGCGCGCAGCGCTAGCGCGACTACAGGAATTGCATCCCGAAAATTCGATTGCGTGGATCGAGCGTAACGTCCCCTACACGCCCGGGCCGATGGCCAGATTTCTCGAAGGCTTTCGCAAAGCGGGACTGCGATAGGCCGAAGGCGTTGCGAATGTCCGCATGTGGCCGATTCCGTTGAAAAAGTGCGTAGTTGCCGGCGCTTCGTTTGGCTGATTCAATCCGGTCCGGGGGATCGGAGTGGTTTCGATGATGGGGGAACGTCGCGTCCGGCAGGAAGCGCTGTTTTACGAGTTCTCACTCGAACGACATGTGCCGGAGAAGCACTTGCTGCGGTCGATCGATCGGTTCGTCGAACTCGACGGGCTGCGGCAGGAACTGGCGCCGTTTTACAGTGAGATGGGCCGGCCATCCGTCGATCCGGAGCTGCTGATTCGCATGCTGATCGTCGGCTACTGCTTCGGCATCCGCTCTGAGCGGCGGCTGTGCGAGGAGGTGCACCTCAACCTGGCGTACCGCTGGTTCTGTCGCCTCGGGCTGGACGGCGAAGTGCCCGATCATTCGACATTCTCGAAGAACCGCCATGGCCGCTTCCGCGACAGCGACCTGCTGCGCCGGCTGTTTGAGACGGTGCTGCAGCGCTGTATCGACGAGCAATTGGTCGGCGGTGAAGGCTTCGCCGTTGATGCCAGTCTGATCCAGGCCGATGCCAGCGACCGCACCCGTGTCGAAGGTGCTGCGGGAGTACCTGCGGACGCGGCAGGCCGCGCGGTTGAGGAATATCTGGCCGTCCTCGATGATGCCGCGTTCGGCGCCGCAACCGAGGTGACGCCCAAGTTCATCGCACCGGCCGACCCGGCGGCGCGGTGGACCGCTGCGCACCGTGGACCGGCATTCTTCGCATATTCAGCCAACTACCTGATCGATACGGAGAACGCGATCATCGTCGATGTCGAGGCAACAACGGCGATTCGGCAAGCCGAAACCACGGCGGCACGGCGTATGATCGAGCGCTCGGTCGACGGCTTCGATCTCTACCCCGCCAAGCTGATCGGTGACACCGCCTATGGTTCGGCCGAGATGCTGAACTGGCTGGTCCATGAGCAGGGGATCGAGCCGCACATCCCCGTTTTCGACAAATCCCAGCATACCGATGGCACCTTCTCGCGCGACGACTTCACCTATGACCACAAGCGCGACTGCTACATCTGCCCTGCCGGGAAGGAACTCAAGCAACGGCAAAAGATCTATCGAATGCCGCGTCCCCTCGTTGATCGTAACGGCATGATGCGCTATCGCGCGAGCAAGCTGGATTGCCAAACCTGTTCGCTGAAGCCGCAGTGCTGTCCGAAGGCGCCGGCCCGGAAGATCCCGCGCTCAATCCATGAGGGCGCTCGCGATATGGCCCGCGACATCGCCACCACCGACGCCTATCTCACCTCACGCCGTGAACGAAAGAAAGTGGAGATGCTGTTCGCCCACCTCAAACGTATCCTCAAGCTCGATCGGCTGCGATTACGCGGCCCGAACGGCGCGCGCGACGAATTCCACCTCGCCGCCACCGCCCAAAACCTCCGCAAGCTCGCAAAACTGATCCCGCTGCCGCCACCGATTGCCGCGACGTGAAGCGACGCGGTCTCACCAGGGTGCCAGAGAGCGCCGATCAGCGGGCTGCGATTACTTCAATCGAGACTTCTTCAACGGAATCGG
>DATEME010000585.1:0-2188 GCA_035275865.1 Candidatus Acidiferrales bacterium
GGTACGGACCGGGGACATGGTTGACAGAATAGACCGGGGAGATTCCTGACACTGCAGCGAAGAGGGCGTGTAGAAAGGCAGCATGCCCTGGAAAACGAGCAGTGTGGTGGATGAGAGAGCGCGGTTTATTTTGGAATATGAACGCAACGAACAGACGATGACCGACCTGTGCGAGATCTATCAGATCTCGCGGACGACCGGCTATTACTGGCTAGAGCGATACCGGCAGGGAGGACTGGACGCGCTAAAGGATTTGAGTCGGGCACCGGAGCGGCATCCGAACCAGACAGCATCGAGCGCCGAAGCAGCGATCTTAGAGCTGCGGCGGGCGCACATGAGGTGGGGACCGAGAAAATTGAAAAAAGTGCTGGAGCGGAGAGTTCCGGGAACGGTCTGGCCGGCGGCGAGCACGATTGGTGGGATGCTGGCGCGAGAAGGTCTGACGGTGCCGCGCAAGAAGCGGCGCCGGGTACCGCCGTACACGACGCCGTTTGCGGCGGCTGGCGGACCGAACCGCGTGTGGTGCGCGGATTTCAAGGGATGGTTCAAGGCGCAAAACGGTACGCGGATCGATCCGTTGACGATCAGCGATGCCTACAGCCGGTATCTGCTCAGATGTCAGCAGGTGGCCAAGACGAACGGCGAACAGGTACAGGCGATTTTTGAAGCAGCGTTTCGGGAATATGGGTTACCGCAAGCGATTCGCACCGACAACGGAGCACCGTTTGCGTCACAGGCGATCGCAGGGCTGTCGCGGTTAGCGGTGTGGTGGATGAAACTGGGAATCGTGCCCGAGCGCATCGCGGCGGGCCACCCGGAGCAAAACGGGAGACACGAGCGGGTGCATCGCACGTTGAAACAAGAGACGGCGTCGCCGCCGGCAGCGAATCGGCGTCGACAGCAGGCGGCGTTTGATCGCTTTCGCCGGGAATATAACGAAGAGCGTCCGCACGAGGCTTTGCAGATGCAGACACCCAGTGCGGTGTATGTGCGTTCGGAGCGGGAGTATCCGGCGCGCGCGCGGGAGCCGGAATACGGCAGTGCGTTCCAGGTGCGGCGGGTGCGAGAGCATGGCCAATTCCGCTGGAAATCGGAGAACGTATTTTTGAGCGGTACTTTGACAGGTGAATCGATCGGTCTGTTGGCGGAAGACGATCGCTTCCAGACCATCTACTTCGCGGCGTTTCCGATTGGACGCTTTGATAGCCACAAGCGACTGGTCCTGCCGCTGGCGAAAGAGGCGGGCGACTTTAAAGTGGCTGCAGGGGAAGGGGAAGCTTCCCCTTCCCCTGCACCCCATCCCCTCAATCAACAAGAACAAAAAGTGTCAGGGATGTGCCCGGTCTAAAATGTCAACCATGTCCCCGACCGTTCACCGTCGATCAGAAGACAGCGCGCCTCATTCCTCGTAGATAGATCGCCAGCCCAACTAATCCCAACATTGCTCGCCAAATCCGCCAGCAAAGCAGCGCCTCCGCCCCGCCTTGCAACCCCGCAATTCCGAAGAGCGCGCTGAAAGCCGCTTCGCCCACGCCCAAGCCGCCCGGTGTGAGCGGCAAGCTGTTCGCAATGTATCCCATCGGAACCACCAGGCACAATTTCAGCGACACGCTGCCAGGGTCAATCAGAAAAATCGCCAGCGCAGTCGCGGCAATCAACGTCAGGTTCGAAGCGAGCGACGCCGCCAGCGCCGCAAATAAAATCCCCCATCGGTCGCGATATGCGGCAATGCTTGCCACCACCCGCTCCGGCAACTGACGCACAGGAAGCACGCGCGAAATCCACTTCGCCGCGCGAATCATCGAAGCCTGCTTCAAAAGACACAGCAGGAAAACGCCCAACATCACCAACGCCAGCAGAGCGGTCACAGCCAACAAAATTCGCAACGCCGGCACGCTCCGAATCAACGGCACAAACAGCGGCGCAAAAAGGAGTGGCAGCAGCAAAATCGAAAACAGTCCCACAGCGCGGTCAAAAGCGACGGTCGTCACAATCTCGGCTCGTCGGCCTGTATTTTCCTTCGCGGCATAAAACAGCTTCGCAAGATCGCCTCCGGCAGCGCCCGGCAAAAAGGTCGCAAAGAATGAGCTGACCAGCGTCAGATCGAGTGACCGCCAGAGCGGCAGGCGTAGTCCTTGTGGCCGAAAGAGCCAGCAAAGCCGCACCGACATAAAAAATATGTCGAGGA
>DATEME010000586.1:0-10608 GCA_035275865.1 Candidatus Acidiferrales bacterium
TTGTCTCTGCCGGGCCTGAAGGGCGCTTTTGCTGCCTCTTTCTCATCGATTTCGATTCCCCAACCCGGCGTTTCGTTGACCCACAGATAGCCGTCCTTCATGACGGGACACCCATGAAAGATCGCCTGCGTCCGTTCGTTAAACGGCGTGTACTCCTGAATTCCGAAGTTGGTGCTTACGATATCGAGCGAAATCTGCGCCATGTGTCCAACCGGCGAAACATCTCCTGGCCCATGCCACGCCGTTTTCACGCCGTATTGCTCCGCCAGAATTGCAATTTTTCGTGCCGGCGTGAGGCCACCTACCTGCGAAAGATGACACCGGATGTAATCGATGAGGCGCTGCTCGATCAACGGCTGCCATTCATGCGGGCTATTGAAGAGCTCGCCCATTGCCAGCGGTGTGTCGCAGTTCTGCCGAATCTGCCGGAAATAATCGATGTCCTCGGGCGAAAGCGGGTCTTCCACAAAGAACATGTGAAACTTTTCGGACTCCTTACAGAACTGAACGGCTTCATTCGGCGTAAGGCGCTCGTGCACATCGTGAATCAGCCCGACTTCTTCACCTAATTGTTCGCGGCAAATCTCCAGCATCTTCAGGCTGCGGCGCAGATCGTAAGCGGGCTCATAAAAAGGACCGGGCTCTAGCGGCTTGAAATTCGTTGTCCCGCCGCTCGACGAAGCGTATCCGGCCATTCCGGGAATTCCGATCTGCACGCGCACGTTGCGAAATCCCTGGTCCATGAATTGCTTCGCCGATGCCACCACATCTGGAAAGTCATTACCGCCAGCATGCGCATACGTGTCCACCGCTTCACGGCATTTCCCTCCCAGAAGTTGATAAACGGGCATGCCGGCTTGGCGGCCCTTGATGTCCCACAGAGCTTCATCGATTCCGCTGATCGCGTTGTTGAGCACAGGCCCGTTCTTCCAATACGAGCTGTCGTAGCAGGATTGCCAAATATCTTCGATACGATCGGTGGTCCTTCCGAGAAGCAATGGCTTAAGATACTGCTCGACCGCTGGTCTCACGAGGTCGGCACGTTGCGTAAACGTCGCGCATCCGTATCCATATAGTCCGTCCTGGTCCGTCGTCACTTTGACGGCCGTCAATCTCACGCCCGCGGGCTCGCACTCGATGACGCTAATGTCCTTGATTTTAGGCGATGGCATGCCGCTCGCGGCTCGCGTCACCTGCTCGTCAGCGGCGGCAAGCAAAGGCAATCCCATCGCGGATTTCAGGAAATGGCGACGCTCCATAGAAAGAATCCTCCTGTCGCAAAAAGTCGGTGCGACGCACAGCCGCGTCCGTTCAGCACGGCGCTACCGCGCGCATATTACCACACCGAATCTTGCTGAGTCCGAGATAGAAGACGAGGAGGAACCGCAGGATTCACCGCCCCAATTTTTTTGGAGGAGTCTCGCGGGGAAATCCTTGAAGCAGATTACGGACTCAGCGGCCGCGCGGAAGACGGCCTCTTCTAGCCTTGTCAAAAACTCCGCGCAGCCGCCAAGTCTTGTTGTTCGCTTTGCTACTCAGACTGCAGATTCCAGCGGATTCCTGCCGCGATGGTCGGCGTGTAATACTCTCGCTGGATCATGAACTGCGGGCTGCCCTGATAGAATCCGAACACTTCATTCGTCAGGTTCAGCCCATACATCACGAAATTCAGGCCGTGCGTCAGGCGAATGCTGCCCTGCGCGTCGACCTGCAAGTGCGAGTAGAAATAGGTATCGCCCAACGGGCCCTGTAGACCTCCCGGAGTTCCGTCGGCGTAGTTATAGCTATAAATGTTTGCTTCGTTGTATGACAGCCCGACGCGAATGGAAAATCGGCCCATGTCGTATGTCGGGCTGATGTTCCACGTGTTTGGCGCGTTGCGGAGCAGCCTTGGATGATCCGATCGGCCTGGGATGCCGGAAGTGCGCGAGGCTGTATATCCATAGTTTGCAGAGATGCCGAGGCCTCTCAATGGACCCGGAAACATCGAAAAGCGCTGTATGTACGACGCTTCAAAGCCGGTCAGCCACGCGCTTCCCGCGTTTACCGGCTGCGTGACGTCGTAAGTTCCCTGAGGGGCGCCCTGAATCGGAGGCTGGTAGTTCGGTGTTCTGATCGTGGTGGTGACGATTGGGTCCGTCAGATTCTTGTAGAACCATCCGGCCGAAAACATACCGAACGAGTTGAAGTAATGCTCGTAAAGCACATCGACGTTGTCCGCCATTTCCGCCTTCAAATTGGCGTTACCCAGCGAGGCGCTGAAAGGGGTTGTGGTGTCGTCGTAGGTCTCGGCCTGCGCAATGTCCTGCGGGTCGGGCCGGGAAACTCCGCGCGAATAAACGAAGCGAACATCATCGTTTTGCTTGAACCCGACGCGCAGTGAAGCGCTCGGAAGAATCGATACGTACGAGCCATTGGCGCGGTCCGAAAGCGTGTTCGCGACGGTGTCAAAGCTCATCGTCGAAAGATTCGTTCCTTCAAATCGAATCCCGGCGACCAAGCGCAACCGGCGTGACAGGTCGATCGTGTTCATTACGTAGCCTGCGGAGACCTTCTCGTCGAGGTCGTAGTTGCCGGGATCGATAAACTGCGTGCTCGACGATGAAAAGGCTCCCGGATTGGCATCCGCGAACGCAATCATGTCTTGATAGTGGGGATTGGGTCCGGCCGCGTAATCGCCGCTGTAGAAATTGTCGTTTGTGAAGCGGCTCGGGAATTGTGAGAGAAGAACGGTGGATTTGGGCTTAAGCGTCACGCTGTATGTGTCGTCGAATTTATGCGCATTCCGGAATTTTCCGCCCACTTCGATCGTAGCGGCATGCGAGCCGATGTTGTAGCGCTTCGCCAGCGACGCGCCGCCCTGCAGGTTCACTTGCGCCGTGTGGCCATGCGAGATCTGGATTTTGCTCATCGAGTAGTCCGCCGTGTTGTAAGCCTCCGTGTAACAGGAAGGCGTCCACTGCGGAAGATAGACGTGCGTCGTCGCGGCGGGATCGTACTCGCAGGAGCTTGTGCCGAGCGTCGAATCGAATTTCGCCGTACCGTCGTTCCTGCTGTTGTCGCTCGAGCGTGAGACATTCCCCTCCCAAGTGATTACAGTGCTTGCGAGCGCATGAGTGCCGCCGATTGCGAGCGTGCCGATATTAATGTCGGGACGCCGGATTTGCGTGTTGAATGACGGCGTTCCGCCGTTCCCGTTCAGCAAGCCGATATTCGGTGTGTTGTCATTCAAAGTGTAGACGGTTCTGTCGCCGTAATTTTTGAAATCGGAGTAAAGTCCCCGCACATAAATATCCGACCCATCGCCCAGCCTGTAGTCAGTGCTCCCGGCCAAACCCCAGCGACTACGGTAGTAGACATATTGGCGAACGTCGATTGAGTCGAAGTACCGCTGCGTCGCTCCGCTCGGAAGGGTCGCAATGTCTGGTACAGGCTCGATATCGTCGATTCCGCGGCCATTCCAGTCGTAGGAACCGCCGATTAGCGTGCCAAACCGCTTCTGGGCGCCAAAACGCTTGCCAACCGTCCCGGCAGTTTCCGTCAGGCCCCGCCCGGTGTCGATTGGCGTGTAGCCGCCCATTTCGCTCAGGCTCGCAATCGGCCGATTTTCCGCTGTCTTGGTGACGAGGTTTACGGAACCTCCGATGCCGTCGCCATCCATGTTTGCCTGCAGTGTCTTATTGATCTCGACCGATTCAACGATGTCCGCAGGAATCGAGTCGAATTTGATTTGGCGTACGCCGGATTCCGGGGACGGAACGTTCATTCCGTCGATCGTCGTATTGGTGAGCCTCGGCTCGGTTCCGCGGATTTGCACGTACTTGCCTTCACCTTCGTCGCGCTCGAGTGTCACGCCGGGCAGGCGGCCCAAGGCGTCAGCCATGTTCGCGTTGGGCAGGCTGCGAATCACGTCCGCGGGCAAGACCTGAACAATATTGTCCGCGCTGCGCTGCTCATTAACGGCGGCGGCTTCGGCAGACGGACGGGGCGCCGTCACGAGAACCGAAAGGCTTTGCGTCTCGGGCGCAAGTTGGGCATTGAGCGTTGCGTTTTGTCCAGCGGTCAAATCCACCGTCTTCCTGAAAGCTGTGAATCCCACATAAGTCACCGTCATCGTATACGTCCCGGGATCGAGGCCATTCACAAAAAAATTCCCGTTCACGTCGGAAACCACGGTCGCGCCGCTCGGTTCGAGCGTCACCTTGGCTCCCTTGAGAACTGCGCCAGAAACGTCCGTCACTTGCCCGGTGATGGTTCCCTTGCGTGCTTGCGCATAGGCATTGCCGGTCCCGATGAGAACCAAAATCGCGAGTGCGGAAAGGAATGCAGATACACGTCGCCTGAAGTATGTCAAAAGAGTCCTCCTTCTAGGATTGAAAATTCGTGAGTTGCAGGTTCACTCGGGAGTGCGCGAACACACCCCGAACAGATCACACGCCCTTGCTTCAAGCGCCATCTTCGGCGCTTCAAATCGCGTCTATTTGTGCCTGCGCGGGATCACTAGCGAGTTAGCGGGAGATTACGAGGTGATGAGAATTACCTGAGGTTCATCTGAAAAATTGCTCCGAAACTTCTATGCATCTAATAAAATTCGCGATTCAGACGACAGTGTCTATTTCGGGCTGATCGTTATAATCGCCGCGCTCGTCGCCGGCATTGCCACCGAATAGGTGCCGTTCGATGGTGAAATCGTTTCACCGTAGCCGGCGCCTTGCGCGGTGCCGTCGGTCGTTCCGTCGAAGGTCTGCCCTCCGAGCGTTACACCGGTGGTCGCCTGATAACTCGGCGCCATCATCCGCGATACGGTGGCCGTCCCGTATCCCGCAAGCGAAATATTCGTCGCGCCCTCTGCCGATTCATCTTTGTTGATCAACACAACGCGCACCGTGCCCTTCGAATCGATCGTCGCCCACGTCTTCAGATTGGCCGAAGTCGCGGCCATCACGGGCAACAATTTCGCGCCCGCGGGCGCCGCCTGCTGAAAAAAGAGCAGCCCATAGTATTCCGGCCGCACCGATTGCACCGAATACGTTGTCACGCCATTGTTCGTGGACTCGTTGAACACAAACAGCGCATACGCGCCGCCGTTCCCAGTATGAAAATTCACGCCGTCCACGCCGACGCTCGCAAATTCAAAGAGCGTATCCGCAGCCCACAGCGCCGATCCGAAAGCATCGCTGATGCCCGCCTCGCCGCCGCATGCTATCGAGTTCATCTCGCCCATGCGAAAGGGCAGTCCGTCCGCGTGCGCCGCCGCGACGCTCGAAGCCACTGCCGCCGCGCCCTTCGTCGCCGACGAATCGATCAGCAAATAATCCGGAGGATTCGTCTTTCCGTTGCACTGATTTCCCGCGTAATAGTGCTGGCTCACGATGCTCAGATTCGGTTGCTCTTGCCCGAGGAATGCAGGCAAATTCGAAAGCGAACTCGTGCTCGACCATGCCGGCCCCATCAACTTGACGCCTGAGGGCAACAGCGGCAGGATCGCCATTTGCCACGTCGCAAAATCCGCGAAATAGTCGGTGAATGTATACGTCGATCCTCGATGTCCGTTCTTGTAATAGAGGTCCGGCTCGTTCCCGATCTCGATCACCAGCAGCGAACCCGCCGGCATATTCGCCACGTAATATTTCGCCTGGTCGGTCGCCAGAGAAACGTCATCCGACCCAAGGTTCACGCCAAGCGCGAACTTCGCCCCGATATCCTCATAGAGCTGCGCCATCGGCGCCACGGCGCCCGCCATTGGCTCGCCCGTTCTGTCCGTGCTATTCCCGCCGATCCGCACAATCAGTGGCCCGCCGCCGTACGCCAAAAGATTTTTCACGAGTTGCCTGTAAATCGGATTCGCACTGCCCGTCGTGCCCATCAGCGCCGCCGCACCGCTCCACTCGTGCGAAAAACCCATAAACGTAGCGGGAATTTGCACGCCCGGCTTCGTCGGATCCACCGTTGCAGTCTCCAGCGGAGCGCTCCCCTGCACCGTCACGGTCGCGCGCTTCGTGGAAGAGCCTTCCGCGTTCTTTGCCGTCAACACGTACGCCGTTGTCGCAGCGGGAACGACGACCATCGAATTCCCCGGCGCCGCCGTCACGCCGCTCACTGTAATGCTCTGAGCTCCGCTCACGCTCCATTGCAAAGTTGTCGCCTGCCCCGCCTCGATGGTCGCCGGCGTAGCCGCAAAGCTCTGAATCACAGGCGCCGTCGGTTTGATCGCGCCACTGATGGAACTGTTTCCGCCGCATCCATTAAAGGACATCAGCAGCGCGGCTGCCAAAAACATATCAGCCGACCAAGCTCCCCAAAATCTTCCAGCTATCACCTGCAGCATCTCACTAAACTCCGGCACACGAACGGAATACCACAACTCGATCAGCGTGAACAGCTGCTGATTGTCCCTCTCCCTAAAACGTTTGCCTCTTTTCGCGCCATACAGCATTTCCTGTATAGAGGGCTTGTGTACGGTCACGTTATGTTTGCAGACTCTTAAATAACGCTACACTGGCCAAACCGGCCGAAACTGACTCGCTCGATCATCACAGTACGGGAGATTCATGCGTATTCTCATCGCCGATGACCATGAGATCGTCCGCCGCGGAGTGCGTTCTCTTCTTTCCGCCGCGCCCAGGCCGAACCCCAAATCCTGATCCGGCATCAGAGAATAAACTAACCGAAAGCAGTTCTATTCGTCTGACAAAGAGAGGAGGGCCGCGAGCCCCACACGGAGACCCGGTAATCTCAGCACCGTAGGCGCGGCGCAACTTTTCAGACAATCACATCTTTGAGCGAGGAATTCGGCCATGAAATATGCAGTCTCGGTTATCCTTTTCTTACTGTGCGCCCTTTCACCGGCGGCCTCTGCGCAATCTTCCGCTTCACCTGCTTCGAACCGAGTCGATAACCTCAATAGCTGTATGAATGGGCTGCTTACCTGCAGCCAGTCGCTGCTTACACCGGCTCAGGCGAAACATCTCTCGGATATAAAGCACAACCAAAACCTGTCGCTCTGTCTTAATGGGTACGCGAACTGCGATCGCTCTAAGCTTACGCCGAGCGAGTCGAGTGAAGTGGCTCAACTCGATCGCGAGCGCAATCTTCTCTCCTGCGAAACCTCTCCGGATATGTGCGACACGTCCCTCCTCACTCCCGAACAGGCGCGCAACATCGAGAAGCTCCTCAAAGACCAGAATCGCCTCGATTGCGAAACCGGCCTCGGCTCCTGCGACCGCTCCCTACTCACTCCGGAAGAGCAGACGGAAGTAGACAACCTCAACCGCCAGCGCAATCTGCTCGAATGCGAGACGGGCGATAGCCTCTGCGACAAATCGCTGCTCAATCCGCAACAGCTGCAGCAGGTGACGCAGGCGCAAAAGTCGAGAAATTTCCTCGAGTGCGAGACAGATGACGTCTTCTGCGATCCGTCCCTGCTCAATTCGTCGCAGGCGAAGCAGGTCGCCCAAGCAAAAGCTGAACGCAATGACCTAGCCTGCCAAGCCGGCCAACCCTCCTGCGACCGCTCCGCACTCTCCAGCGCCCAGTCGCAGCACAAAACCCCAAAGCCCTCTTCATGAGGGCGGCTGTGTTCTTGTAGTGGCCGCCTTTGCGGGCGGGCGCTTTTGCAGTTCTTTTGTCTTGCCGCTGTAACGGCCGACTCGCCTTCCAGTCGGGAGCGCTCGCCCCTCGCAACTCTTCGGTCGTCATGCGGACTCCCGTCCGCAAAGCGGCGAGCCGAAGGGCCTCTCTTGTTTTCGTAATTGCACCCAGTCTCTGCGGTGCGACTTTTGTCTTGAGGCGTTTCTCTCGCGAAAATGCCGCCGCCATCGCAACTCCTATTGACATTCTATATAAATAAGAGCTACGCTCAGCCCCATTATCGGATGTCTATAGGAGAATCCACAAACTGCGAGCCCTGAATAGACAAGACGCCGGCAAGGCGCGCTCGACCTCAGCCGGGCTCGTTATTCACCGCGCTGTAGCGGCCGACTCGCCTTCCAGTCGGGCGCTTTTGCCGTTGACGTCAGTTTGTAGCTTGGGTCGGCGTGTTTACCGACCCGAGGCTTTTGCGTAGACTCCGATGAAGATCCTGTAGCGGCCGACTCGCCTTCCAGTCGGGCGCTTTTGCCGCTGACGTCAGTTTGTAGCTCGGGTCGGCGCATTTACCGACCCGAGGCTTTTGCGCAGACTCCGATGAAGCGCTGCAACGCAGCAGGAGCCAAACCATGCCGTCCCTTTCGCGTTTGATTAGCTTCGCTCGCAACCTCCTCCAAAGGCGCGAACGAGACACCGATCTCGACGACGAGATTGGTTCCCAACTCGAATTGCTTGCCGACCAAAAAATAAAAGAAGGCCTGCCTCCAGACGAAGCCCGCCGTGCCGCGAAAATCGAACTCGGCGGCGTCGAGCAGCTCAAAGAACAAATCCGCGCAGTCCGCTCCGGCGCCTGGCTCGATTCCCTGCTCCAAGACACTCGTTTCGCCCTCCGCATGCTGCGCAAGAATCCCGGCTTCACGGCCGTTGCTGTCCTCACACTAGCCCTCGGCATCGGCGCAAATGGAGCGATCTTCAGCGTTGTCAATTCCGTATTGCTGCATCCGCTCGCTTACGGAAATCCCGATCAACTCGTTACGATCCTTCACTACGGCAACTACCCCATCTCGCCTCTGAACTATCTCGATTATCGTCGGCAGAGCACGTCCTACGAGGACATGGGTGCGGCCGAGGCCTGGGATCCCAATCTCACCGGCGTTGGCTCGCCGGAACACCTGATCGGCCTTCATGTCACGCAAAGCACGCTTTCTCTGCTCGGCGTCCGCCCGATGCTCGGTCGCCTCTTCGTTCAAGGTGAAGATACCGCCGGCAACGATCACGAAGTCATCCTCAGCTACGGTCTCTGGCAGCGCCGCTTCTCCGGAGATGCAAGCGCGCTCGGTAAATCGGTTCTCCTCGACGGCATCTCTTATACGGTCGTTGGCGTCATGCCGCCGGACTTCCATTTCGCGCCCTTCTGGATCACGCAAGCCGAACTGTGGGCGCCGCTCTCGCTTGAGTCCCGCGCGCAAGGCCGGGATAACAATAGCCTCCGCCTCTTCGCGCGACTCAAGCAGAATGTCACGCTCGATCAGGCCCGCGCCGAGATGGCCACAATCACCGCGCGCCTCGAAAAAATATACCCCGGCACGAATACGGGCATCACTGTTCTTCCGCTGAAAGAAAAGGTCGTTGGCAACGTCGAAACTCCCCTGCTTGTCTTGATTGGAGCCGTCGGTTTCGTCTTGCTGATCGCTTGCGCCAATGTCGCACACATGCTGCTCGCTCGCGCCGCGGCCCGGCAAAAAGAACTCGCCGTCCGCACGGCTCTCGGAGCACGACGCTCTCGTGTGATTCGTCAGGTGCTCACCGAAAATCTTCTATTGGCCGCCCTGGCTGGCTCGTTCGGGCTCCTGCTTGCCTATGCGGGAACGCGTGCACTCGTCGCCCTGAGCCCCGCGGACATTCCTCGCGTCGAAACCGTTTCCATCGATTCGGGCGTCGTCATGTTCTTGCTCTTCATCACGATCCTCACCAGTATCGCCTTCGGGCTCGTGCCTGCGCTGCATGCCTCGCGCGTAAATCTTACCGACACGCTGAAGGAAAATGGCCGCGGCTCGAGCGAGGGCATCCATCGCAACCGCCTGCGCAACATTCTCGTCGTCTCCGAATTCGCGCTTGCGCTCACGCTGCTGATCGGAGCCGGATTGATGATCCGAAGTTTTATCGCGCTGGAATCGGTCGATCCCGGCTTCAATCCGCACGGCGTGCTATCAATGATCGTACCCGTCGCCGGTTCAAAAGAGGCTGATCCCGGCCGGCGCGGCATTTTTTATCGGCAAATGATTGAGCGCGTTCGCGCGGTACCCGGGGTCGAGTCAGCCGCAGGGATCAATCATCTTCCGATCGCCGGCGACCTTTGGGACAGAACCTTTGTCATCGAGGGACGCCCGACGCCCTCTCCGACCGACCTTCCGGACGCTGCCTATCGCGTTGCTACACCCGGTTATTTCCGGACGATGGGTATTCGTCTACTGCAGGGCCGCGATATGTCTAATGTGGATACCGTCAGTGCACCGCCCGTTGTTGTCATCAACGAGACCATGGCGCGCACCTATTGGCCAAACCGGAATCCGCTTGGTCAGCGCATCGCCTTCGCGGCAGACAAGAATCCCGCTTGGATGACGGTAATCGGCGTCGTGAAAGACCCCATGCTGCATGACTGGACGGGAACGCCGCACCCAGAGCTTTACACCCCAGCGTTTCAGGATTCCAATTTTCTTGGCATCACCGGATCGCACGCAAATTACATAACACTCGTCGTACGCACCGCGGGTGATCCGGCCGCACTAACTTCGTCCGTGAAAAACGCTATTTGGTCGCTCGACGGCGATCTGCCGATCTCGAACGTCCTTACCATGGACGGTGTCATCGCGGAAGCCAACGCCCAGCCGCGTTTTGAGATGTTGCTGCTGGGTGTATTTGCAGCCGTGGCGTTGACTCTGGCGGCCGTCGGAATTTATGGCGTGATCAGCTATTCGGTCGCGCGGCGCACGCACGAGATCGGCATTCGCATTTCGCTCG
>DATEME010000587.1:0-6081 GCA_035275865.1 Candidatus Acidiferrales bacterium
TCAGATTCAGAAAGCGCTTGAGCGCGCGGCGCAAATTGACGCGGAGAAAATCACGGTTTCGGCCAGCGGCGCCGCGATCACGCTCCGCGGCGAAGTGAGGACCTGGGCCGAACGCGAGGAAGCGGAGCGCGCCGCGTGGGCCGCACCGGGTGTTACGAGTGTACAAAACGAACTGCGCATCGTCCCCGTCCTCGTGTAGCTGGTCTGCAAGACGGGAGCGATGATCGTTCATCGGGGGTGGACAATGATCGTAAAGGATCGCAACGGCTATCGCGTGCTCTCGAGCAAAGGCAAAAATCTGGGCGGTCCGTTTAAGACCCGCGACGAGGCATTAAAGCGCCTCCGCCAGGTCGAATTTTTCAAGCGTCACAAATAACGGGTTGCGAAAGGTTTGAAGCATATGGGAATCGCTGAGGCTATTCACGATAAGACCGTGTATTGGCACCGCGAGCTGCCTCCACTCGATGCCTCGCCGATGGGTGAACACACCATCGAGGCAGTGAGCCGTCGCGTCCAGAATTCTCTCGATAGTCGTGATGAGCTTTGGACCCGCTACTATGATGACTTAATGGATCGAATACGAGTGCGCCTCGAACAGGAAGTCACGCGTCTTGGTGGCGACTTTGCTCACATTTTGGATGAATCCGTGGACACCCGTCATGACGACCGCACCGGCCAGGCATGGCTGCACGGCACCTTCACATATATGCTCTACGGAAGGAAAGAAGGCGAGCGCACAACGCCCATTTCACCAATGGCGTCGGTTTCGTAGCGCCGGTCCGCCGTCTTGTTGACGGGATCTGCTTTCACAGGCCGCGGAAAAAAGCCACGAATTGTAGCGCCGGGCTTCTAGCCCCGCCGCATGCGCCGCGCCATGAATGGGCCTTAGCCCCTGAAGCAGGCCTCAGCCACTTTTCCGCATCCTCTTTCAGCCGGTCGCTTAGCGGGCGCCACGGCCCCTCGCCAAACCACGCATGCGCGTCACCGGCAAATTCACGGCTTCGCATCGAGCAGCAAGAGCACCTGGATTGTTCCATTCTTCGTTTGTCCGCTGTCGGGTATGTATTCGGCGGTTACGCGGCTCCCCTTCAAGCTGCACGGCGTAAAACTCTCGGGAATCTCTCTCTTCGCCTCGATCTTCACACCCCTGCCCGGAACATCGTGTAGGCTCAGCGTTCCGTCGGCGGTCGCGAGCTGCAATTTCAGCCCGGCCGAGCAACTCACCTCGCTTACCGTGCCCGTAGCCTCAATCGCATTCGGATCCTGATCGATTCCGAGCGCGTCGCGTCGTCGCAACTGCTCGCCACCCTGAGCCGCTTCCGCGGCGAGCTTCGCATCCTTTTCCATCTCGTCGAGCGAAGTAAGATACATCTCGGCCTGCAGTGTCTGCTGCGAATTTGCCGCACTCTGGCGCGCACTTAGCAGCGCAGCGCGCGCCGCATCGAAGTTTCGCATCCTCATCAGCACCTGCGCCTCGGCAAGCCGGAACTCCGCATTCCCCGGCTCCAGCGAAATCGCCCGTTGCGCAAATTCGAGAGCCTCGGGCAAACTCTCATCCTGTCCAGCCATATAAACCGCGAGCAATCCATCAGGTGGCGCAAACTCAGGATTACTGGCGATGGCCGTGCGCAAATCCGTTTCGATTTGCGGATTGCGATCCTCGGGCGCTTCGTTAAACGTCAAGTAGGCGCGCAAGTATCGCGCCACCATGCTCTGCGGATCGAGCGAAATCGACTTTGACGCCGACTCCAGCGCCTCGCGGCGGTCGCCGAGAAAATACTGTGTCATCGCCAGATTCTGGTACGCGCGCGCATTCTTCGCGTCCAGTTGAATCGCTCGTTCCAGCACTGTCTTTGCGTCCTGCGAGCGCCCTCGCGCGACGGAAAGTCCGCCTTTATACGCGTCCACATCCGCCTCGGAAATTGAACGCACCTTTAAATCCTCTTCCGAGAATTGCGCCGGCGCGGGATAGTGCATTTCGTAAAATGCATTGCGCCGGATGTAGTTCTCCAGATCGTCTTGCAGCTTTTTCAGATCTCCAAACGCTTTCGCCGCAGCGCCGTCCTGCTTTGCTCCCGCGTCCAGCGCCTCAAGGTACGCCGCCAGCATCGTCCGGTGCGCCTCGCTATCGCCGATCAGAAGGTAATGCACGAGCGCCCACGATTCCGCGTAAAACATCGTCACCTTACTCTGCTCGTTGTAATAGGGTGATGATCGGTCCACGCGAAAAAGCGTATCCAGCGGGATCATTTTGCTGTGCGCCAATTGATAGAGCAGGTCGGGCGAAGCCTCGCCCACGATTGCCGTCTTTCCGTCGATGCGCGAATTTCCAAAAAAATCCGCCAAGCCTTCCGAGAGCCACGTCGGCATGTCCGGATAATACGGCGCCGTCTGCGAGTGGTAATACTCGTGATAGATCGTCTCGTAAGGATTGGTTCCCTCGGCAGCCAGATCGACGGCGATATAAAACTGATTCATCGCGCTCACGAAGAGCCCCGCCGGATGCGCATGCCCCTTTGTCCAATAGTCCGGCAGCAGTTCGTGCAGCGACTTATCGTCCTTCACCGCCAGAATCGTTACGACCGGCCCCGCCTCTTTCTGACTGATGGGCAACGCTTCGCGAAACACGGCGCGAATCTGCTCGAATTGCACCGCCGCCTTCCGTGCGTCTTTTTGGTCCGCGTTTGAGATCACCACAAAATGCGGGCTCCGCACCTCGACCCAACCGGTCGAGCCCGCCGCGACTGCCGCTCCAAAGCCGCAAAGAACCAACGCCGCCGTCACCCTGCAAATGACCCGTCGCATCGTGCCGCAATTCTTCACCACGCATCCACGTAGCGTCAAGGATTAGAATGTTCGGAGAGCCGCTGCCAAGGATTTAATCGTAGCGCCGCGGTTCTTCAGCGCGGCACGTTTTTGGTGGTGTTGAGGTTCCACCAGACATCCAACTAGGCATGGAGGATTGCCGCTGACAAACCGCAAGGAAAACGCGCCCGCTGTTTTTACAATCGGCCATTCCACCCATCCTTGGGAAGAGTTTCGAGACCTTCTGCGCGCGCACGGCATCCAGCGCGTCGTTGACGTGCGCACCGTTCCGCGCTCGCGCCACAATCCGCAGTTCAATCGCGAGACGCTCTCCGCCAAATTGCGCGGCGCAAAACTCGGCTATGTGCATCTCCGCAAACTCGGCGGACTTCGCCACGCCCGCCGCGATTCGCTCAATACAGGCTGGCGCAACTCATCGTTCCGCGGTTACGCCGATTACATGCAAACGCCCGAATTCGATCAGGCGCTACAACGTTTGATCAAGCTCGCTGGCCAGAAAAGATCCGCAATCATGTGCGCCGAAGCCGTTCCATGGCGCTGCCACCGCTCCCTCATCGCAGACGCCCTCGCGATTCGCGGCATTCCGGTCGCCCACATCGTCGGCACGGCCAAACCGCGCATGCACTCCCTCACGCCCTTCGCCAAAGTCCGCGGCCTCCATATCACCTACCCGCCATCGTCACAAACGGCCGGCTAGCCCTATCATTTCTTCCGGCCGGTCGAATTCTTTGCTTCCTTCGCTTTACATTCCTCAATAAGCAAGAGCCGAAATGACGACGCAGTTTAGAGGGTCGGAGCTTTAGCTCCGACATGAAAGAACGGCGCGAAGCGCCGCACCTTTGCGCAGACTCTCACCCGCGGCAACTTTCGCCTTTTTGCCATGCGTCTTCTCTGTTTCGTTCCTTGCGTCCCTGCCTGCTCAAAACACCTGCGGTAGAATGCTGTTCCCATGCAACAAGCCCAAATCCGCATCGGCCCCGCCGGCTGGTCCTACGCCGATTGGTCAGGCGTCCTCTATCCGAAAAAGCGCCCTCACGATTTCCACGAAGCCGCGTTTCTCGCACAATGGTTCGACACGATCGAAATCAACACATCCTTCTATGCGCCGCTCCAGCCCGACCACTGCCGCCTCTGGCTCGCGCATGTCGCGCCCAATCCGCGTTTCCTTTTCACCGCAAAAATGTGGCAGGGCTTCACGCATACGACCACGGCCACAAGTGAAGACGAACGCCTGGTCCGCGCCGGCTTTGACGTTCTCCGCGACGCAGGCAAACTCGGCGCCGTGCTGCTCCAGTTCCCTTTTTCCTTTCATCACGACGAAGAAAACGTCGCTTATCTGAAAAACCTCATGGCTCGCTTTTGTGACTATCCACTCGTCGTCGAAGTCCGCCACGCCACGTGGAATGACCACGCATTCTACGAAATGCTTCACGATCGCGGCGTAGGCTTCTGCAACATCGATCAGCCCGTCATCGGCCGCTCACTGAAGCCCACGGAACGCACCACCGCCGCTGTCGGCTACGTTCGCCTCCACGGACGCCGCTACGACACATGGTTCAGCGACGACCCGGAGACTCCGCGCCACGAACGCTACAACTATCTATATTCGGAAAGTGAGCTCGAACCGTGGGCCAAGCGCGCCGAGCACGTCGCGCAGCACAGCGAAAAAACCTTCGTCATCACCAACAATCATTACGAAGCCAAAGGCGCCGTCAACGCTCTTCAGCTCATCAATCTCCTCACCGGCCAAAAAGTCAAAGTCCCCGAACTCCTCCGCGAGCACTACCCCGAACTCAACCGCATCGCCGACGCCCCGCCCGAATCCCCCACGCTCTTCCCACTCACTCATAATTAAGTGAATCGCAATCACCTCAGAGGTTTATGACTGTTTCTTTTTCGCGAGCTCTGGCTTCTTACGAATGGACTTCCAATACTCTTCTCGGACATCATCATCAATCGCTGCACGGACATTGCTCACATAGAGACCGTCATTCCCGTCACGACGAGGACCAGAAATCCAGTAGTGTTCACCAGTCTCGACTTCATAGTAGTTCGCTTTGAAACCGTCCCCCCTCAAGCTGCGAAACTCCTTCCCGCCGTAGTAGACCGTGCATCCCGATTTTGAGTAACGAACGCGACCGATCCGAGCGGTCCCGACGAGTTCGCTGGCCTTACGTTCGATGTACATGATCCGGGTTCGATGCGACATAATGCGCTATCCCCTCTTCCAAGCCACATTCGCCGCGCCGAGTAATGGACAATCCTCATTCAACACAATATGAATCGGCACCAATTTCAAAAATTCGCCGAGCTTTTCTTTTTTCTGCGCCGCCGCAACGAAACTCCCCGTCGTCATCTTCGGCAAAATTTTCAACGCGATCCCGCCCGCCACGTAAATCCCGCCGCGCGCCACCGAACGCAACGCCAAATTCCCCGCCTCCGATCCATAAATCTCCACCCACAAATCCACGGCCGCCGCACACACCGGACACTTCCCCGCCAGCGCATTCCCGGTTATCTCCGCCGCCGCTTCATCCGTATTCTCGTCAAAACTCGCGTGCCGCATCGCAGGATCGAGAAATTCATGCAAATGCTGAAACCCGCGCCCCGAAAGAATGATTTCCACGGACACAAATTCCAGCGTCTTCTTCAAGAATTTCCAAAGGTCCGCCTGCTGGTTCGTCTGCGGCGCAAGATCGGCGTGCCCGCCCTCGTTCGGAATCGGAACAAAATCCTTCCCATCCCAAAAAATCGTGCCCTGGCCCATCCCGGTGCCCGCGGAAATCACAGCCCGCGTCGCCTCCGCGAGCGGCGTGCCCGCATAGAGCGTCTCCAGGTCGCTCGGCTGCATCACCTCAACCCCATGGCAAGTCGCCTCCAGATCGTTCAACAAATAAACATGATCCAGCCCGAGGCGTTTTGCGAGCGATGCTCCATCCACAATCCACGGAAGATTCGTCGTATGCACGCGGTTGTTCAACAC
Source organism: Candidatus Acidiferrales bacterium (assembly GCA_035275865.1). Lineage (GTDB taxonomy): Bacteria > Acidobacteriota > Terriglobia > Acidiferrales > UBA7541 > Palsa-295. Next base: position 5,810 of record DATEME010000587.1, read on the forward strand.
CGGCCCGGCAATCCCAAACGCAGCCGCTGTGATTTTCGCGCCGGTCGTGCGCACAAAGTCTTCAGCAATATCGTCCAGCCCCGCATGCTCCGCGCTCGGATAACGCTTGTGCTCCACCTGCACCAATTTCCCGCTCGCCACATCGAACAATCCCAAATTCGATTTCGTCCCGCCGATATCCCCCGCCAGAATCATGTTTTTCCTTTTGCTGCCTGCATCCGATAATTGCTTCCGCTCTTGCTGCTCTGCCTCCCTGCTTCCCTGCCGTCTAA
>DATEME010000588.1:0-1238 GCA_035275865.1 Candidatus Acidiferrales bacterium
AATGGGATCATCGGCGCGTTGCTAGTGCTGTAGGAGGTCGCGGCGGCGATCCACGAAGACATGGCACCCGCCTCGTTGATGCCCTCCTGCAGCATCTGCCCGGACTTGTCCTCGCGATAAAACATCAGCTGGTCGGCGTCCTGCGGTTTGTAGAGCTGGCCGAGCTGCGAGAAGATACCGAGCTGACGAAACATTCCCTCCATGCCGAAGGTGCGCGATTCATCCGGGACGATGGGCACGATGAACCGGCCGATGACTTTGTCTCGCAACAACGTGCTGAGGATGCGCACGAAGGCCATCGTGGTCGAAATCTCGCGGCTTTCGGTGCTTGCAAGCTGGGCGCTGAACGCGGAGAGCTCTGGCACCTCAAGGGCCTTTGAGGTACGGCGGCGCTGCGGCAGAGGGCCTCCCAGCGTGGCGCGGCGCTCGCGCAGATATTTCATCTCCGAGCTGTCGGCCGGGAGAGTTAGGAACGGGATCTCTTCGATCTTCTCATCCGAGACCGGGATGGCGAAGCGGTCGCGGAATTTGCGCAGGGCCTCTAACCCCATCTTTTTCTGCTGATGGGTGATGTTTTGTCCTTCGCCGGCCTCGCCCATGCCATAGCCCTTCACCGTCTTGGCGAGGATGACGGTCGGCTGCCCAACATACTTTACGGCGGCGGCATAGGCCGCGTACACCTTAACCGGATCGGAGCCGCCGCGGCGCAGCGCCCAGATCTCGTCGTCGCTCCAGTCCTTCACCAGCGCGGCTGTCTCGGGATATTTGCCGAAGAAATGCTGACGCACATAGGCGCCGTTCTTGGATTTGAAATCCTGGTATTCGCCGTCGACGCATTCCTCCATGCGCTGGCGCAGCATTCCCGACGTATCCTTGGCCAGCAGCGGGTCCCAGTTGCTCCCCCATAGCACCTTGATCACGTTCCATCCGGCGCCGCGGAAGACAGCCTCGAGCTCCTGCACGATCTTGCCGTTGCCGCGCACGGGCCCGTCGAGGCGCTGCAAATTGCAGTTGATAACAAAGATGAGATTGTCGAGCCGCTCCCGCCCGGCAAGCGACACGGCTCCGAGCGATTCTGGCTCGTCCATTTCTCCGTCGCCCATGAAAGCCCACACCTTGCGCGCTGCGGTATCGGCGATGCCGCGGCCGTGCAGATATTTGAGGAAGCGCGCCTGATAGATCGCCATCAGCGGGCCGAGCCCCATGGATACGGTGGGGAACTGCCAGAATTCCGGCAT
>DATEME010000589.1:0-7959 GCA_035275865.1 Candidatus Acidiferrales bacterium
TCAAACACGGTAACTAAGTGTCCCGAGCGATTCAGTTGCTGCGCCGCGGCTAATCCCGCCGGGCCAGAGCCAACGACGGCCACGCGCTTACCGCTGCGCGTCTTCGGCGGTTCGGGCTTGATCCAACCTTCTTTCCACGCGCGTTCCACGATCGATTTTTCAATCAGCTTGATCGCCACAGGGGGCTCATTGATGCCCAGAACGCACGCGGCTTCGCATGGCGCCGGGCAAATGCGCCCTGTGAATTCCGGGAAATTATTCGTGGAATGCAACACGCGAATGGCTTCCTTCCATTCGTCGCGATAGGCCAAATCGTTCCAGTCCGGAATGATGTTGTTCACCGGACAACCCGTGTGGCAAAACGGAATGCCGCAATCCATGCATCGCGCTGCCTGCGTGCGGACGCGGTCTTCGGCGAACGGTTCGTAAACCTCGAAGTAATCCTTAACGCGCTCGTTAACAGGCCGCCGCGTGGGTGTTTCTCTCGCGTATTCCTTAAAACCCGTGATCTTACCCATGAACTGCCTGTCCTCCCGCATGCGCAGCAGCCGGAGCCGTTCGGGGCAATCCAAGGACGCGCTTATATTCGTAGGGGAATACTTTGACGAACCGGGGCAACGTCGTGTCCCAATTCTCGAGGATCCATTTCGCCTGCGGGCTGCCTGTAAGCTCGCAATGGCGCGAAATTAACCGGAAGAGCGTCTCCACGTCGCTTTCGCTGGCGACGGGCTCCAAGTCCACTTCGGTGCGATTGCAACGCTGCGCGAAATCGCTCGTCTGATCGAAAACGTAAGCGATCCCGCCCGTCATGCCTGCGGCAAAGTTGCGGCCGGTCTTGCCCAAAACAACCACAAGGCCGTTCGTCATGTACTCGCAGCCGTGATCGCCCACTCCTTCCACAACGGCCGTGGCGCCTGAGTTGCGCACTGCGAAGCGTTCGCCGGCCATGCCGCCAAAGAACGCCTCACCGCTCGTCGCGCCGTACAGGCAAACGTTTCCGATCAAAATATTTTCTTCGGGCGCGAAGGTCGACTTCGGCGGGTGGTAAATCACAAGTCTGCCGCCCGACAAACCTTTGCCGACGTAATCGTTGCCGTCGCCTTCCAGCGTGAGTGTCACGCCTTTCGCAAGAAACGCACCGAAACTTTGCCCCGCACACCCAGTGAAATGAATCTGGATCGTATCGTCGGGCAAACCCGCGGATCCGTGGCGCCGCGCTATTTCTCCGCTTAGCATCGTGCCCACAGTGCGGTGAACGTTCCTAATGGGCATCTTGAGAGCGACAGGACGGCCGCTTTCAATCGCCTCTTGCGCCATCACGATCAGCTTGCGATCGAGCGCATTCTCAAGGCCATGGTCCTGCGCGATGGCATTCCGGCGAACGACGTGGCTTGGCACCGGCGGATCGTATAGCACTGCCGAAAGATCGATTCCCTTTGCTTTCCAGTGCTCCACATCCGTTCTCTGAACGAGACAATCGACGCGGCCCACCATTTCGTCGACTGTACGGAAGCCAAGCTCCGCCATAATCTTGCGAAGATCCTCGGCAACGAAGAAAAAGAAATTGATTACGTGTTCTGGCTGCCCTTGGAATTTCTTGCGGAGCTCCGGGTCTTGAGTCGCGATGCCAACCGGACAGGTGTTCAAATGGCACTTGCGCATCATGATGCAGCCCATTGAAATCAGCGCCGAAGTGGAAAAGCCAAACTCTTCCGCGCCAAGCAACGCCGCGACAGCCACGTCCCGGCCCGTCTGGAGCTTGCCGTCAACCTGAACCTTCACGCGGCTGCGCAAGTCATTGAGCACCAGCACCTGCTGCGTCTCCGACAAGCCGAGCTCCCACGGAACGCCCGCATGCCGAATCGAACTGATCGGCGAAGCGCCCGTGCCGCCGTCGTATCCGCTGATCAGAATCACGTCCGCGTGAGCTTTTGCGACGCCCGCGGCAACCGTTCCAACGCCCGCTTCCGCGACAAGCTTCACCGAAATTCGCGCCTTCGGATTCGCGTTCTTCAGGTCATGAATAAGCTGCGCCAAATCCTCAATCGAATAAATATCGTGATGCGGAGGCGGCGAGACCAGGCCGACGCCCGGTATCGAATGGCGAACTCTCGCAATTTCGCGATCCACTTTGTGCCCGGGAAGTTGTCCGCCCTCGCCCGGTTTTGCGCCTTGCGAAATCTTGATCTGCAGGTCGTCCGAGTTCACAAGATAATTGATCGTGACGCCGAACCGCGCGGACGCCACCTGCTTGATCGAGCTTCTACGCAAGTCGCCATTCGGATCCGGGCGGAATCGCGTCTCGTCTTCGCCGCCCTCGCCGGTGTTCGATTTCCCTCCCATGCGATTCATCGCGATCGCCAGCGTTTCGTGGGCTTCCTTGCTGATTGAGCCGAACGACATCGCCCCGGTAGCAAACCGCTTCACGATTTCAGAGGCAGGTTCGACGTCATTCAACGGAATCGGCGCCTCGGTTGGCTTGAAGTCAAACATGCCCCGCAGCATCAGGAAGTCGCGGTTCTGCGCGTCGACGATCTTCGCGAACTCTTCGTAAGTATCGAATTTCGACTCCCGCACCGCATGCTGCAGTTTGCTCACGGTCACTGGATTCAAAAGATGACGCTCGCCGCCCACGCGATATTGATACTCGCCGCCCACGCGAAGTTCTGTTTCCGATTCGGTGGGATGTCGCATGGCAAACTCGTGCTTCATCAAGGCTTCGCGCGCAAGAACTTCGATTCCCACGCCTTCAATGCGCGACGCCGTACCGGTAAAGTAGCGGTCCACCAGCGACTTGTTCAGCCCAATCGCTTCGAAAATCTGGGCGCCCTGGTAACTCTGCAGGGTGGAGATGCCCATTTTCGAAAAAGTCTTCAGCAGCCCCTTGTCTGTCGCCTTCATGTAGCTCTTGAAGACTTTGTCCCACGAATATTCGGCCGGGAAATGCCCATCGCGCCAAAGGTCTTCGAGCGTTTCGATCGCAAGAAAGGGATTCACCGCGCTGGCGCCATAGCCGAGCAACAATGCGAAATGCATGATCTCGCGCGGCTCGCCCGATTCGACGATCAGGGCCACTTGGTTCCGCGTCTTTTCGCGAATCAAATGATTGTGAACGGCCGAAAGCGCAAGCAGGCTTGGTATCGGCGCTTTTTCGCGGTTCACGAAGCGATCGGAGAGAATCAATATCGTGTAGCCGTCCTTGATCGCCCCGGACGCCCGCTGGCACAAATCCTCAACAGCCTTTTCGAGTCCCTGTTCGCCATCGCTCACGGCAAAATGCGTCGGCAAAGTGGTCGCGAGAAAATCTCCCCATTTCACGCTGCGCAGTTTCTCCAGGCGCCAATTGGAAATAATCGGATGCCGCAGCTTCAGCGTATGGCAATTCTTCGGCGTCTCGTCAAGAATGTTGCCTTCGGATCCGATATACGAATTTAGCGACATGACGAGGTCTTCGCGAATCGGATCGATGGCCGGATTCGTCACCTGCGCGAACGTCTGCTTAAAGTAGCTGAAAAGCGCTTGAGGCTTGTCTGACAGGCAAGCGAGTGGCGTATCAATGCCCATCGATCCCACAGGCTCTTCGCCCTTTATCGCGGCGGGTTGCAGGATGGTTTTGAGATCCTCGTCTGTGTAGCCGAACGCGCGTTGGCGCATCAGGATCGTTTCGTGATTCGTCGGCAGCACGTTCGTCGGCGTCGGCAGATGATCCAGCGTGATCTGGTTTTCTTGCAGCCACTGCCGGTAGGGACGCCGCTCCGCAAGCTGCGCCTTGATTTCTTCATCTGAAATCACTCGCTTCTGCTCAGTATCGACGAGAAGCATGCGGCCCGGCGCCAACCGGCCCTTCATGCAAATATCTTCCGGCTTGATCGGCAGCACGCCCGCTTCTGAAGCCATTACGGCCAGACCATCCGAAGTCACCACAAAGCGCCCCGGCCGCAAACCGTTGCGGTCGAGTTTCGCTCCCACCACGCGCCCGTCGGTAAACACAACGGCGGCGGGGCCATCCCACGGCTCCATTAATGAAGCGTGGTATTCGTAGAACGCCTTCACGTTTTCCGGCATGGCAGTGTCGCCGTCCCACGCCTCTGGAATCAGCATGGACATCACGTGCGGCAAACTGCGGCCCGCCAGCGTCAGCAGCTCCACCGCATTGTCCAGCATCGCCGAATCGCTTCCGCCCGGTGTGATCATCGGCAGAAGCTTTTTCATGTCTTTTCCGAAAAGCGGCGAAAACAGCACCGATTGCCGGGCATACATCCAGTTCACGTTTCCGCGCAGCGTGTTGATCTCGCCGTTGTGGCAGATATAGCGATAGGGATGCGCAAGCTTCCAACTCGGGAAAGTATTCGTCGAAAAGCGCTGGTGAACCAGGCAGATTGCGCTCTTCACTTCCGGGTTCGCCAATTCCGTATAAAAATGCGCAATTTGCGGCGCGAGAAGCAGACCCTTATAAACAATCGTTCGCGACGAAAGGGACGGGATGTAGAAGAAGTCCTTTTCCTTCAGCTTCGAGCTCTCCACCGCGTTTTCCGCTTGTTTCCGGACGATGTAGAGTTTGCGCTCCAGCGCATCCTGATCCATGTCCTTGCCGCGACGGATAAAGATCTGCTCGATATATGGCTGCGAACTCCGAGCTAACCGTCCGATGGAGTTGCCATTGATCGGCGTGTCGCGCCAGCCAAGAACCTTTAGCCCCTCTTGCCGCGCCGCCTTTTCCAAAATGCCTTCGCAGATGATTCTTTCCTGCGGATCCACCGGGAGAAACACCATTCCCACGCCATACTCACCTGCATTCGGAAGCTCGAAGCCCAGTTCCGAGCATTCACGCGCAAAGAAAGTATGCGGAATCTGAATCGTGATACCCGCGCCATCACCGGTCGCCGGATCGCACCCGCAAGCGCCGCGGTGCGTCAGATTAATAAGGACCTGAATCCCCTTTTGAACGATATCGTGGGATTTTTCGCCCTCAATATTCGCCACAAAACCCACACCACAAGCGTCATGCTCGTGCCGGGGATCGTACAGTCCCTGGGCAGGCGGCAATCCTCGGAAAGGGTAAACAGGCTTACTTTTTGTTTCGTCTCTCATTTGCAAATTCGCGTCAACGCGCCGAGCGCGCGAAAGAAACTACAATCCTAGCAGCTTGCCGAAAAAGGGAAGGTCTTCAGGGGGTCGGAGCCTTAGCTCCGACATAAACCGCCTGCACTCAATGTGCTTTAGCCCCTGAGGTGACGAATTCATCCTTCTTCCACCGCATCCTAGGACGTCACTCTCTAAGCGGATGACCCCGAGGTCCATACGACTAGCTCGATAGGGGACAGCCAATAGAATGCCACAAAATGATACACGAATCCCATCACGTCCATGAATCGGTTGGATCACTTTTTTGGAGCCATGAACCTGGGCGCACGCCTTCTCGTCCCTGCAACAAAGGAAGACTCCGTCATCCTGAAGCTCGCACGCATTTCGTGCGAGCTGAGAGATCCCTCTTACTTTTCCGCTCGATCAGATCCATCCGCGTCCGCCAGAGAGAAACGGATGGGGGAAGGATCGCGATCGAATCGACCAATCCCAGCCGGCGCGATCTATTCGACGACTTCTTGTCCCCACAATAAAAGAAAAAGCCCGTCATCCTGAAGCTCGCACGCATTTCGTGCGAGCTGAAGGATCCCTCTCGCTTTCCTGTCGCACCTTCCACTGGTCCACCATAAAACATTTGCGAACGACGAAAGCGAACGCTATAACCGTTCCGCATTGAGACAGAGCTTCAAGGGCGGCTTCGTCTACATCCTTGCCGGCAAATCAGGCGTCCTCTACGTCGGGGTGACCGCCAACCTCTATATACGAGTGGAACAGCATCGCCAGAAGCTCATCGAGGGCTTCACAAAGAAGTACAACATCACCCGCCTCGTCTATTACGAACAATTCGCCGATATTCGTCACGCGATCGCTAGAGAGAAACAGATCAAAGGATGGCTTCGCCGGAGAAAGATTGCGCTCATCGAATCAACCAATCCCACCTGGCGCGATCTATACGACGACTTCTTCCCCCACACCACAAAGTAAAATTTCCGTCATCCTGAAGCTCGCACGACTTCCGTGCGAGCTGAGGGATCCCTCCCGCTTCCGCTCGATCAGACCCATCCGCGTCCGCCAGAAAGAAACAGATCAAAGAAATATGTTCATCTGCCCGACAAATGATCCTTGGAGTGGTATCGCATTTTAAGGCGCCAAATGCGTAAAAATCGGCATTTTATGGCTGGTTTAAGGTGCATGATCGCGACAATTTGTCGCGAGATGTCGTGACAGTGTTGCCGCGATCAGCGACGCAAAAGTCGCGACAGCACTGTCGAGACTTTCGCAAAAATGGCAGAACAAAACCGGCGCGAGCCTAATGCTTGATGACGCGGTGAATCAGTTTCCGCGGGGCGGGCATAGAATCGCCAATTGAAAAACTCTGCCGTAGAAGCTGTCTGGCACGAGCCATGCGGGACTCGTCATTGTAATGGATGGTGCACAGCGCATCGCCCGCGGCCACTCGGTCGGACACCTTCTTATGAAGGACAATCCCAACGGCGGGATCGACCGCGTCCTCCTTTTTCTCACGGCCGCCCCCTAGAACAACGCAAGCCGTCCCCACCGCTTCGCACTGGATCACGTTGACGTATCCACTCGCAGGACTTCGCACTTCAACGGAGTGTTTTGCGCGCGGCAGGATCGAGGGGTCTTCTATCACTTCCGTATCGCCGCCCTGTAACTCGATCATTTCTCTGAACTTGGCAAGCGCCTTGCCGGATTGAATCAAGTCTTCGTACAAGGCTCTGGCCCCGGCCAGATCTTGGCAGCGGCCGCCGAGTACAAACATCCATGCAGCCAGTTCCTTGCACAACTCGCGCAAATCCTCAGGCCCGCGCCCGCGCAGCACAGCCAACACTTCTTCTACCTCCAGCGAATTTCCAACATTGAAGCCGAGCGGCTGGTCCATGTCTGTGAGCAGGGCGACCATTTTCTTGCCCATGCGTTCGCCTGTTTCGACCATCAATTCGGCGAGAAAAGCAGCCTCTTCTTCCGTCTTCATGAACGCACCGGAGCCGGTCTTCACATCGAGCACGAGTCCGTCGATTCCCTCCGCCAGTTTCTTGCTCATTATCGAAGCGCATATAAGGAAAGGACTTTCGACCGTTCCAGTCACATCGCGCAGGGCATAGAGCTTCTTGTCGGCAGGAGCTATCTCTGCGGTTTGTCCGATCATGGCGCACCCGCAAGCGCGCAAAACCTCGCGAAAACGAGCTACCGATAGCCCGACCTGGAATCCGGAAATGGACTCCAGCTTATCGAGCGTGCCTCCCGTGTGGCCAAGACCACGGCCGCTGATCATCGGAACGATCAGTCCAGCGGCGGCCGCGACGGGCGCGAGCACTAGCGACGTCTTGTCGCCAACGCCTCCGGTTGAATGCTTGTCGACTTTGGCCGCCCGGAAATCCGACAGGTCAAGTACTTCGCCCGAGTGCAGCATAGCTTCCGTAAGTGCCGCTGTTTCAGCACGACTCAAGCGGCGAAGTAGCGCGGCCATCAGCCACGCGGACACTTGATAATCTGGAATTTCACCACTCGTGTAGCCGTGAACGAAAAACTCGATTTCGGCGCGGGAGAGCTCGTGTCCGTCGCGTTTCTTGCGAATCACATCGATGGCGCGGATCGGCGAGGCGTCAGGCATATTTCGCTTACTTCAGGCGGAAGCCTTCAGGAAGAAGTTCGGCGATCAGCATCGTTTTCCAGCCATCTGTACTCTGAAAATAGATGAGCGCCTTGGGGCCGAATTCGTAGATCACCTGCCGGCAGGCGCCGCAGGGAGCGCAAGGCACATCTTCTTCGCAAACCACGGCAATTTCAGCAATTTCCATAGCAGAGCCAAGCTGCGCAACAGCGGAAAAGATGGCGGTACGCTCCGCGCAG
>DATEME010000590.1:0-4728 GCA_035275865.1 Candidatus Acidiferrales bacterium
CTGCCGGAATCCTGCTTCGCGGCAAGATCTTTTTGCGAGCGCATGGCGAGCGCCTGGATCGGGATGCTGAGCGCGTCTCTCTTTTTCGCCGTCTCGATTTTGGCGGTGACAGAAAGGCCGGGACGCAGACCCGTCGGCGGACGGTCGAGCGTGACGACGACCTTGAAGTCGCGAGCTTCCTGCGTATTGGTGGTGGTTTGCGTCATTGAGGCGTCGCCCGTGCTGCGCAAAATGGCTTCATCGCCGACGGCGGTGACTTTGCCGGTGAATGTCTTGTTCGGGATGGCGTCAATGGTGACTTCGGCGGGCTCGCCGTTGCGGACATTGGTAATGTCCGTCTCGTCTACTTTGACCTCGGCGGTGACGATACTCATGTCCGACAGCGTGAGCAGAAAACTGCCCTGGGAATTCTGAATGCCAGGGACGACGTTTTCGCCCACGCGGACGGCGATGTAGCTGACAAGCCCGCTGATCGGTGCGAAGTAGGTAGTCTTGTGCAAAATATCGTTGGTGCGCACGAGAGCGGCCTGGGATTGCTCGAGATTCGATTGGGACTGCTCGCGCGCGGCAGCCATTTGGTTGACCTGGGCTTTGGCGGCTTCGAGAGCGCCGGCGGCAGCGTCATAGGCCGCCTTGCTCGCGTCATACTGAGCCTTGGAAATCAGCTGATTCTGATACAGCGCCTGCTGGCGGCCCCAGTCGAGCTTGGCCTTTTCGAGATCGGCCTGGCGTTGAACGACGGTCGCGTTGGCGGCGTTGTAGTTCGCCTGGGCGGCCTGAACAGCGGCTTTGCCAGAGTCGATGTTGGCCTGCTGGGCCTTCACGTCAGCGGCAGGCTGGACGTTATCGACATGGAGCAGGACGTCACCCTTTTTCACGTAATCGCCTTCGTGGACATCGATCGAGGTGATGATGCCGACGCCCTGGCCGACGACGTTCGTGTAATTGTTGGGGCGGATTTCACCGGAACCGGTGACCAAAGTGCGCAGGTCTTCGCGAACCACTGTGCCGGTCTGAACGGTGACGACGTTTTTATTCGCCTCGTACACGCTGACGAGGGTGATCACGGCGATGGCGACGATCACGCCCACGCCAACTACGGCTTTTTGCCAAGTCTTCATCAATTTGGGTCCTTCGATCCGAGTAAGCTGAAGCCCCAGAGCGCCGGGGCGCTCGCTTCCTAGCTCTAAATACGCAGGGGCTAAGGAAATGTTTCGCGACGAGTGGAGTTTACGAAGTTAGATTTTAGCGCCGCCGCAAGATGCGGGCAACCCAATTTACCGGAGGTCACTCCAACGCTTCAGGGGAAGGGGTAGGTTCGCAGAGTTGACCTGTACGGAAGGACAGGGTAACATTCCTTCCCGCATTCGGTGGCCCATGATTAGAAGCCGGCGGCTTAGTACCTTCTTATTCGCCTCATTGGCGGTGGGGGCCATGGGTGTGTCAGCATTGACGGTGGCAGCCCGCCAGGACTCCGAGCAAACCTCGAAAGACCAAAAAAGAGCCTCAAAACAGAAGAAACAGAGCGACTCCGCCCTTTATAAGGAGCTCGATACTCCTTATAAGAAATGGCTCGATGAGGACGTGGCGTACATCATCACGCCTGAGGAACGAGATACCTTCCTGCACCTGCAAACGAACGAAGAGCGCGAGACTTTTATCGAGGCGTTCTGGCAGCGGCGCAATCCCGATCCGGATTCGCCGGATAACTCCTATAAGGATGAGATTTACCGCCGGATCGCCTATGCGAACGAGCATTTCGCGTCCGGTATTCCCGGCTGGAAGACGGATCGCGGGCGTATCTATATCACCTGGGGTGCTCCAGATGAGCGCGACGAGCATACCGCGGGCGAGCAGTGGGACCGGCCGATGGATCAAGGCGGCGGGACGACCACGACGTACGCTTACGAGAATTGGCGCTACCGTTATCTGGCAGGCTACAACGGCGATCATCAGGAGAATGTGGAATTCGAGTTTGTGGACCCGACCGGGACGGGCGAGTTCCATCTGACGATGGATCCCAGCGAAAAGGATGCTCTGTTGAACGTGCCGGGGGCCGGCCTGACAATGCCCGAGCAAATGGGCATGGCAGACAAGTCAATGCGTTTCTCGAACCCAGATGGCACGCACCTCGCCGGGCAAGGGGAGGGCGTGGCGCAGGGATCGGAGTTGAACGAATTTTCGCGGCTTGAGAATTACGCCGCGGCCTTCCAGCCGCCGCCGGTGAAGCTGCCGGAAGAATTAGTGACACACAACCTGGTGCGGAATACACTGAAGTTCGATTACATGGAAGATTTTTTGCGGATCACATCGGACACCGTGCTGGTGCCGATTACAGTGCAGATCCCGCGCAGGCAACTGTTGTTTGTGGAAAAGGATGGAGTCGATCGAGCTCATGCAGATGTTTTCGGGCGCATCACGACGCTGACCGGGCGGACAATCACGACGTTTGACGATCCCGTAGAAGTGGACGCTCCTGCCTCGACTCTGCAGGCGACACAGGCAGTGCAGCAGATTTACCAGAAGCAGGTGCCGTTGAGCCCCGGACTTTATGCGCTTGATCTGGTGATCAAAGATACGAACAGCGGCAACGTAGGCGTTGTCGATACGCGCCTTGCCGTGCCGCAATTCAAAGAAGACGAGATGAATGCGAGTTCGCTGATTCTGGCGCGGCAGATCACGCCGGTCTCCTATAAGGACATTGGGCTGGGGCAGTTCGTGCTGGGCGACGTGAAAGTCGTGCCGCAGATGAGCCGGACGTTCTATCAAAACGAACAGATGGGCATCTTCCTGCAGGTCTATAATCTGAAAGTAGACGAGAAGACGAATAAGCCGGACGTCTCTGTGGAATATCGAGTGGTGAAAGATAAAGATCCAAATCCGGTATTGAAATTTGACCTGGGTGCGGATAAGCTGCCTGCGCACGGCGAAGAGATGACGTTGCAAGACGCTCTCACACTAGGCTCTCTTGCGCCGGGCCAATATAAGCTGGAAGTTGCGATCACCGATAACCTAGCAAAGCAATCCATTACCCCGGCTCAGAATTTTACGGTTGTAGCGGCCCCCGCGAACGCGAATACGACTCAGGGGAGGTAATGTTGTGAATCTCCGAGCGGTTCGTCTCATCCTTCTTGGATGTTTCGTGTGTCTTGTTGCAGTTCCCGCCGAATGCGCCCCGGATGCGGGCAAAATCACCGGAGTTGTGGTTGACGCGAGCGGGACGCCGCAGATGGGCGCGACCGTCGTAATATCCCCCGAAAAACTGCTGGCGGCTTCGCCGATTAAGCTGCACACGAATGGACGCGGCGATTTCGCTTCTGAAACTCTTCCGGCCGGAATGTATTCGGTGGAAGTGACGCTTGCGGGATTTCTGCCAACGATGGAACAGCACATCGAAGTGAGCGGCAGCCACGCGACGCTTTTGCAGGTGGTGATGGGGTCGATATTTTCATCGCTCGGGCAACTACGGCAGCAGCCTGAGCAGCGCGGCGCTGCGGACGATTGGGTTTGGGTGTTGCGTTCGACGGCGGGCGGCAGGTCCGTGCTTCGGTGGGATGACTCTCCGAATGTGGCGCTCGCGAGTGCCGGGATCGGTGAAGGCTCCGGGCAGAGGGATGACCGCGGACTGGTGGAATTGTCGTCCGGCGGGCAGAATCCGACGTCCGTGGCGAATAGCCCAGTGGCGCCGGGTACGGAGTTCGCTTACGACGTGCCCATGGGGCAGCGGGCGCGGTTTTTGCTGGCGGGGCAGTTCAGCTATTTGAATCAGCAGTCGGCAACGGGCGTCGCGGCCGAGTGGCTGCCGACCGGCGATGAGCGCACAGGCCCCGTTACGACGCTGGTGGTGAGGCAGTCCGAGTTCGGTCCGGGCGGGCCGGTTTTCCGGGGCATGCGGATTTCGCACGATGACGAGTTGCTCTTGGGCGATCGCGTGAGCCTGCGGTATGGCGGAGAGTATGTGTACGCCGGATTCGGAAGCGGGACTTCGGCGTTGCGTCCGCGCGCGGAGGTTGCCGTCGAAATGTCTCCGGACTGGCAGCTCTCGATGCTCGTGGCCACGCATCCGTGGCAGGACGCGCTCGGCGATTCGACCGGTGCGCTGCAATCTGCGGTGAATACGTTTGATGCGTTTCCCACGCTAATGATGCGGCATGGCAAGCCGGTGTTTGAAAACGGCGTGCACGAGGAACTGGCGGTAAGGCATTCCGTTGGAGACGACGCAGGATTGACGGCTGCGGTGTTCCACGACCAATCGTCGCATACAGCCGTGATGGGAATAGGGACGGCACCGAGTTCCGATTTTGTGCAGGGGTTCTTTGGCGACGCTTTCGCGTATGACGGCGGCGAGACGAGTTCCAGCGGGGCGCGCGTAGCGTATCAGCAGCAGATCGCGCCGGGGCTCACGTCGACCGTGATTTACGACTATTCCGGGGCGCTTGCGATGGACGATCTGGCGGCGGGACCTCATTTGCGCGACCAGTTCGAGACCAAGTACCGGCACAGCGTGGCAACGCGTGTGGCGGCAAAGGTACCCGGCGTTCATACGAGCGTTGTAGTCGGATATAAGTGGCTCAGCGGCCGGGTCGTCTCGCAGCAGGATTCCTACGGCGAGGCAATGTATGGGGTCGATCCTTACCTGACGGTCGGGCTGCGGCAACCTTTGCCAGGCGTGTTCCCCGGACACATGGTGGTACAGGCCGATATGGGGAACATCCTCTCCCAAGGTTC
>DATEME010000591.1:0-12696 GCA_035275865.1 Candidatus Acidiferrales bacterium
CGATTCGCTCGCTATCGGCATTCAGCCGTCACTCGATGGCGACGTGCCGACGAACCAAGGCTACGTCGACGACCTGTATGCCCTCTTGAGGCTGCGCAAGCCGGGGCTAAAGCTTGCCAAGCTTGGCTGTTCAGGCGAAACATCGGATTCGATGGTCAACGGCGGCGTTTGCAGTTATCCGCAAGGCAATCAGTTGAATGCGGCCTTGGCATTCATCGAAACGCACAAGGTCGCCATCATTACGCTGGACATTGGAGGCAACGACGTCGACCGGTGCGTCAATTCCGCATTCGAAATCGATCAGACTTGTCTCGCGACAGGCCTCAACAATATCAGCAGCCACCTGCCTCTCATTGTCGAGGATTTACGCGAGACTGCGGGCCCTAACACGCCGGTCATCGCGATGAACTATTTCGATCCATTCCTAGCCGCGTGGAAGCTTGGGCCCGCTGGACAAACCCTGGCTCAGGAATCGCTGCAAGCAACGATTGGGTTCAACGGCGAATTAGAGGCGATCTATCAAGCGGCCGGCGTCCCGGTGGCCGATGTCGCTAAAGCATTCAGAATTACGGACAGCACAAACATACCGGTCATAAACCTCCCTTTGAATGTTTTCCTCGAGCTGACGTGGACCTGGGTGGGCGCGCCTGCGCCATTAGGCCCGGATATCCACCCGAACTCCGTCGGCTACGCCAACATCGCACTCGCGTTCGCCGAGACCCTGAAAGAATAGGTCCGTCGCGATCGATCTTGGCGCCTCGTTGCGGCAGTACAATGAAAATATAGTGAAATTGGAGCGGCCGGGTTCTGCATGACGCGGATCAGCAAGGTGTTCGTGTGGATCGCCGCCTTCTGCGGCGCTGCGGTTCTTGCAGCGGGCGCGTGGATCGCTTGGCGCACTTGGCCACGCAAACTTTCCCACGTCAAGCGTCCCGGCCCGGCCGCGATTTTCTTTCGCAACGGCCAGCCGGCTATCGCATCGCCGACGAATATCCTCATGGCGGACGTCGGCGACTACGACAGCACGCTCCAGTCCTATCTCTACTTCGATTTTCTGCGAAGCCAGCCGTCTGTGGATGCGCGGCAAACGTACCTTTGCCGCGGGCCGATCCCTGCCGATCCCGAACACACCGTTGTTTTCCTGCGCGTCGATGCGGACATGCTGCGTTCCGCTTCATATCTCGGCTCGCTCGTCGCTGCCGGCCTCATACCGGAACATTCCCTGCATAGTTGGCTGGATGCCGACCTCGCAGCCTGCCGCGGCGAAACGGAGAAATTCGTCAAGGAATTTAACGCGCCGCCTCCGCCGCTCTCCGATATTCCCGATAAGCAGTTGATCGACCCAGTAGCGAATTTCATCTTGTTCAAGGCCACGACAGATCGGCGCTTGCTCAGCCATGCCGATCCGGCGCCGATCGTCCCGAGCCCGGCGCAAGCCCGGCAGCTCGCGGAAGACATGATCGTCGTTGCGCGATTTTATTCCTTGCCCCTCGACTATTTTCTAGGGATCGGCGCAATGGAAAATAATTACATGAGCGTACGCGGCGATCTCGACCACGCCGTCTGGAAGCGGCGCGCGCAACGCGGCGACATCGTCGTTCGCCGCCGTCGAGGCCGCGTTCTCGTGCGCAACTATTCGCGCGGAGTATGGCAAATCACGCGCGAGACGCTGCGCTACGCGCAACTTCTCTACTTGCGCGACCGCTCCACGCGAGATTATTCCGTGCTGCCGGAAGCTCTTCGCCCGTCGACTTTTCAAGACCCCGACGAAGTCGAGCCGGAGACTCTCGCTACCTATGCCGGCCTTCTCTTGCGAAATCTGCTCGATCGTTTTCATGGGGATATCATGCAGGCTGTCGGCGCTTACAATGGAGGCTCGCAAAACCCAAATCCCGATTACGCGAGGTCCGTCCACGCCATCGGTCAGTACGCGCGAAGAATGGTCGGTGACGCGGCCACGATGGCGCCGCCTCCCGGCAACGTGCCCGCGGATTCCACAACCGTTCCCCACTTCCCCGCCGGCGAGCACGCGATTGCGTCCGGCTAACGAAAGAAAGCCATGACGCCTTGTTACGCCGATTTGAGCGGGCGGCGCCGGCTAGCCTGCCAGGCATTGCTGAGGCGGCGCGTCGTTTCGCGGAGGCGGACAGCCAGATCGACCACGGTTTGCAAGCGCTGCGTATCGATGTGAGAAAGCCGCTCGCGGTGAGAAAGCAGCAGTTCGGCGTTGCCAAGAATTCCAGTCAAGGGATTATTGATCTCGTGGCGGAAAATTTCGCCAAGATCTCCGGGAAACTCGGCCCAGGATTCAGGTGCGGCACTCGCATTGCGAGCCGCACGCAGACGACGTTCCATCAGGCCAACGGCAAGGCTCGCGTATTCGCCCGTACGCGCGACGAAGTCCACTTCGCCGCTCGCAACGATGGCCGCTATTTCCGGCTGGCGTTCCACCGGCGCAATCAACACCACCGGCGCAAGCGATGCAAGACGCGCGAGCGGATCGGCCAGTGCCATCCCGTCCATCAGCGCTTCGTCGAGCAGGATAGCGGCTGGTTGAAACCGCGCGCTGAGCTCGCAGAGTTGTTCGAAGTCCCGCGTGGTGACGACCGGCATCATCGATTCGGTGCGCGCCAGGCGGCCGGCTTCGCGTGCGATGAATTGTCCGACTGAATCGTCGGAGACCCCGAGCAGCGCGATTTGTTGTGTGGTGACGATGGCTTTGCTTGCAACGACTCCCATTTACGGCTCCTTCTCATATGGCACTTCGCATTCGGCCTGCCCGAGCATGCGGCGCTACGTGGCTTTGCCCGCGGCTTGCTCGGCGGCTCTCGTTTCAAGCAAACGGCGAACGGACATTTTCACTTCTTCGACGAGAAAAGGCTTGGCCAGATGCGGCACGCCGGTCGATCGCAGAAACTCCTGCGTGCCACGCGCGATCGTGTCTCCTGTGATGAACAAAATGCGGCTGCGCAACGGGCTGTTCGCGCTGGCGAGTGCCTCGAAAAATGCGCGCCCATCGAGACGCGGCATGCGCAGGTCGCAGATCACCATGTCATAATTTTTTCGCGAGATGCGCGTGAGCCCGTCCTGACTGTCCACGGTCGCTTCCGCTTCGTGGCCCTCTTCCACGAGAATGTCCACCAAAAGCTGCGCCACAGTCGGCTCGTCTTCGACGATCAGAATGCGGGCCGTCTGCGGCGCGATGGAAGATTGTGACGGCGCCGGCGCTGCGGGCACATTTTCGCGTGACGCGATCGCCACTACAGGCAGGTCAATCGTGAATTTCGCGCCCTCGCCCGGATAACTGTCGTGGGTCACGTCGCCGCCGTGCTGGTGAATGATCCCGTAGACAATCGAAAGGCCCAGGCCCGTTCCCACGCCGGGCGCCTTCGTCGTGAAAAAAGGATCGAAAATGCGCGAAGAAATCCCGGGCTCGATTCCCGGCCCATCATCCGCCATTTCCAGCCGCAAACGGCGCCCGTCGGCCGTTTCAACGCAACCGGTCCGTATCTGAACCTGCCCTCTGCCGCGCGCCTCGATCATCGCGTGTTCGGCGTTCACAAGCAGATTCAGCACCACCTGTTGCAATTGATACGGGTCGGCCATCGTCGGCGGAAGATCGGTGGCGAGTTCGCAGATCACGGCGATGTTTTCCAGCCGCAACTCGTAACTCCGCAGCGCGAGCGCGCGCTCGACCACGTCATTGAGATCGACGCGCGTCCGCTCCGGCTGATTTTCGCGCGCAAAATAGAGCAGGTTCTTCACGATGCGCCGTGCGCGTTCGGCTTCATGATAGACGTTGCGCGCTTCGGCAAGCTGATCGCTCGAAAGACCGTGCCCAAGCAGCAGATGGGCGTAACCCATAATCGTTGTGAGCGGATTATTCAACTCATGCGCGATGCCGGAGACGAGGCGTCCCAGTGCAGCCATTTTTTCCGTCTGCAGCAGATTTGTCTCGCTCTCGCGCTCGCCCGTCACGTCCTTGAACAACTCGAGCCAGCCGATCGGTCTGCCTTGGGCATCGCGAAGAGGCCGTGCCGTCCGTTCGATTACGCGCCGCGCGGGATAGAGCAGTTCCAATTCATCGCGTCGCTCGGCGAGATCGCCGGACTTGAAGGCTTGCCAGGCGGCAGAAAAAGCGGAAGGTGCGCGAAAGCGCTCGCTCAAACCGTTCCAGTCTGCGGCAGTGGCGATGCCGGCTGCCGCATGCGCGTCCAATCCGAGAAGCTCGGCAAAGCGCGGGCTCGCATACCGGACGGCTCCGCTGCTCTCGAAGAAGACCACGGCTTCCGAGGCGGCCGCCGCATGCAGTTCGGCTTCCGCGCGGTCCGCGCGTTCGCGGTCCGAGTTGCCGTCGACGCAGAGCAGCATGTCCCCAGTGCCAGGCAACACCGCTCGCAGCGTGACGCGGACGGGCGAACCGCTCGGGAGCAGCCCGTCCACGCTGGCGGGTGCGAGCGGCGCCTCCTCAATCCCCATTCGCGTCAGTTTTTCCGTGGAGAGGATGGCGACAAAATCGTCAAGCGAGCTGCGCGAGATGTTGGCTTCGCGCATTCTCAGCACCTCGCGGGCCCGCTCGTTCGCTTTTTGGATCACGCCCGCCGCATCGACGACGAGCAGCGGTTCCCGGCTCGAGTCGAAGACGGCCCGGAATCCGGCGTCGGCAAAGGGAGCGATACTGTCCCAGCGATGCGCTCCGCCCGCGCCACGATCCGGCGCGCTCTTATCGGCGGGAGTGAAGTTTTGAGAACCCCGCGCACCCTCAGGCTTTTCGGTCACCATCGCCCCTGAAGGACCACGTAGCTGGCGAGAAAGGCCGCGCCGAGCGCGACCGCGTAGTCGATGATTCGCCGTGGCGACTGCATGGATTGTATCCGCGACGTTCCTGAAGCGTCCGGTCGCATGCGCTGTCACCAAGCATTAGGCGTACCAAGCGGGCGAAAGATTAACCTGCTCTTTTTGAGTGGATTGCGGGAGCTGCAGTTGAAAGCTGCGCGTAGGCGTTCCCGTTTCGAAACGCTTGCCGTACCGAGTAGGAATTGCGCCGGCGCGAGTCCTTCAGCGTGGTACCGCTACGCGAGCCTGCGAGCACCGATTCCAAACGGTGTAGGCTGTTCGCGGGACCAATCCGTGAAACGGGAGATTGGGCCGTTTTCTCTCATTCCCTTGATGCGATGCAGCCGCTAAATCTTTCCCCCTCAACGCGCAAATGCGCATGGGACAGCTTTCGTCGTCTGGCATGCGGGTTGCACTTCGATGAGCAACTGTTTCTTCCTAGGGTGGGCTGGTTTGGCCGCGATGGCGCCAAGACTGGAATCCTGGGGAGCTTGTGGGGGACTCGCGAGCGTGTCCCCCTTTTTTTTGCCGGATTGACAGCTGCCCTACGCCTGTAAACTCCGATGGACCGGAACATACAGAGAGATGAGCGTCTCCAACTACACCTTCGGAGATACGGGCGAAGCCGCCACCCGGCTGCGGCGGCTGGCTGAGCTTTACGAGCCGGAAACGCGCGCGCTGCTCGAACGCAGCCCGATTCGTTCGCCTCACATAGCAATCGATCTCGGCTGCGGGCCAGGCTGGTCGACCGAACTCGTTCACCAAGTGCTGAAGCCGAGCCGCACGATCGGGCTCGACGCTTCTGAGCGTTTTATCGCCGAGGCGCGGCGAAATCAGCGGCCGGAGCTGGAGTTTCATGTCCAGGACGTCGCCCGCACGCCGTTTCCTGCCGCTCGTCCAGACGTTCTCTTTTGCCGGTTCTTACTAACCCACATCGCGCCGTCCGGCGACGCGCTGGCGGCTTGGGCCAAAGCGGCCGCACCCGGCGCGATCCTTTTCATCCACGAGACCGAGTCGCTGGAAACGCAGAACCCGGCCATCGACCGCTATTACGAGCTTGTGGGCCGCTTGCAGGAACACTACGGTCAGGCGCTGTACATCGGCGGGCTGCTGGAGGCATTCATCAAACAGAGCGGATGGAATATTGTGGAAAGCGAGCGCCCCGTGCTCGAAAAGCCCGCCCGCAAAATGGCCGAACTGCACCTCTCCAATCTGCGGACGTGGCGTCACGATGAATATGCGAAAAAAGCGTTCGATCCGGCGGAAATCGACGGATTGGAACGCTCGCTCGCCAAAATCGCCAGCGGAGAGACAGACGCAGGCATCGTCATGAATGCCGCGCGCCAGATCATCGCTCGCCACGGATGACGGAAAATCAACAGCTTCCGCCGCTTTTAATCTCGTATTGCTTGAGCTTGCGGTAAAGCGTGGTTTTGCCTATGCCGAGCACCTTGGCGGCGGCCATTTTGTCGCCGCCCGATTCGCGCATCGCGCGGAAGATCGCGCGCCGCTCCATCTCCTCGAGCGGAACGAGTTCCCCGCTCTGCGGCAACTTTTCGGCGGTGCCGTAGTGCAGGTTTGAAGGAAGGTCGCCGACGTGGAGGATCGGGCCGGAGCCCAGGGCGACCGCTCGCTCGATTGCGTTTTCCAGTTCGCGCACGTTGCCCGGCCAGTCGTAAGCCGTCAGGTGGACCATGGCGTCCTCGGAGATCGTGCGCGATCCGCCCTTCGAATCCGAAAACTTCTCGAGAAACGCATTCACCAGCAAGGGGATGTCCGTCTTTCGTTCGCGCAGCGGCGGCATTTTGATCTGCACCACGTTGAGGCGGAAGAAAAGATCCTGACGGAAATGACCATTGCGCACGGCGGCTTCCAGATCGCGATTCGTGGCCGCGATCACGCGCGTGGAAATGGGAATGCGCTCGGTCGAGCCGACCGGTTTCACTTCCCTTTCCTGCAAGGCGCGAAGTAGCTTGGCCTGCAAATCGACGGACAGGTCGCCAATTTCGTCGAGGAAAAGCGTTCCGTCGCCGGCCGCTTCCATCAGGCCTTGCTTGGAATGACTCGCGCCGGTGAACGCTCCTTTCACATAGCCGAAAAGCTCCGATTCGATCAACGTGGGAACCAGAGCCGAGCAATCGACGGGAACAAACGGCCGGTTCTTTCGGTCTCCGAGAAAATGAATCGACCGCGCCACGAGTTCCTTGCCCGTGCCGCTCTCGCCGAGCACGAGCACCGGATAATTGTGACTACTTACCTTTTCAATCATGCGGTAAACACGCTGCATCTTCGCCGAAAGCCCGATCAGCCCGCCGAATCCCGGACGCGAACGCAGTTGCTCGCGCAACATGCGGTTTTCCTGATCGATTTCGAGCGAATGCGCCACCCGGTCCAGCTTGCCCCGCAATTCTGGAATATGAAACGGCTTGGTCACGTAATCGGCCGCGCCGTTCTTGGTCGCCTCGACGGCGCTTTCGATCGTGCCGTACTGTGTGAGGACGATGACGGCAGTCTCAGGATGGTTCTCGCGGACGCGCTTCAGCAGATTGATGCCTCCGATCGCGGGAACACGCAAATCCGTAATAACGATCTCGACGGGGCATTCATCGAGGATCTCCATGGCCTGCTCGGTAGTGGAAGCCGTCTTCGCTTGAAATCCCGCTTCGGTCACTACGTCCTGGCACAGACTTCGCGTCGTGTCCTCGTCGTCAACGATCAGCACTGTGGCGACAGAGGGCCGCGACAGCGCAATTTCAGTACCGGCTGCCATAATGGCTATCTCCTTTCCCGAATGCGAATTTCCCAAAATAGAATGCACGGGGACGGCCAAAATGGAACACGCGATTCCATTGAAGAAAAAGGTACTTGCACGTGCTCTAAGCCTCTCACGCGGGCCAAGCCTAATCCCATTCTGAAACTCTTTGCAAGACCGAATTTCTACGGATATTCACAAGTCTCATAGGTTCTTGAGTCTGCAACTTTGGAACGACCGATTCCCAGTTTGGAACCGTTCCGCCTCGAACCTCTCGGCGTCTAAAGTCATCGCAGGCACCCGCCTGCGGCGACCGTCGCGATTCCAAACTTCCCCAGGCCACCTGACGGCAGTTTCTACCATCCAACCATGCGTTTCCTGGGCTTTCTGCCAGCGGAGAGCCTCCATATCGTCCAAACAAGGAGAAAAAACGTATGAACCCGATCCGTGTGTCTTTGGCAGCGGTTTGCGCGCTGGCAATTGCATCCGCAGCGCACGCGCAGGGCAACGTGAACCAGCACGCCATCCCCTCCGGTACGCGTTTTCTCTCATCTCTCGAAGCTCCTCTCTCAACCAAGGACGCCAAGGCCGGCGACCGGTTCGAGGCGATGACGCTTGAGCCCCTCGTCGCGATTGATGGCACGGTTCTTCGCGCTGGAACGGCCATTCGTGGCCACGTGGACAAAGTCGAAGAGGCGCATAAAACGGGCCGCGCGCGCCTTTGGCTCACGTTTGACGATGTGCGGACGCCGTCCGGCTGGATGCCGATTGTCGCGGTTGTCGACGATGTTCCAGGAGTGCACTCGATTCGCGTCAACGAGCAGCGCGAAGGCGAAATTGAAGCTCAATCGGATCCGCACAAGGACGCGGAAGCCGCAGCGGCCGCCGGGGCGCTCGTCGGAGCTGCAACCGGCGTCGCTTCGCGCAATGCAAAAGACGCCGCTGCAGGCGCTGCAATCGCCGCGGTAACGGCGTATATGGTCGCAACGGGACTAGGGCAGGAAGTCAGCCTCGATAAGACGACCAAGCTGGAATTGACCCTGGAGCGCGATCTCCCGATTAGTTCCGACTAGCCGCGCGCCCCGCTTAAATGCAGAACAGGTTCGCTCGCCGCTATCTGCGGGGACGTCAGCGGTACCGCGCCCGCGTGCCAATAGCTTGGTTTTCTCTTCCAGTACTGGTAGATTGAGTTTTTGATGGCATCCGATAACTCATCCCTGCAGCGAATCCTGATTGTCGAAGACGAGGAGAATGCGCGCAAGGGCTACGAAGCCCTGCTGAAGAAGTGGAATTACGAGCTTCTCGGCGTCGGCAGCGGCGAAGAGGCTCTCGCGAAGTTCCCCGAATTTGCGCCGGATATCGTTCTCGCGGACGTCGAGCTGCCCGGCATGAATGGACTGGAACTTCTCAGTCATCTGGGCGACGAGCTAAAACACGTTCCCGTCATTATTATTACTGGCCGCGGCAGCGACGAACGAGTCGTTCACGCTATCGAATCGGGCGCGTACTGGTACATCGAAAAGCCCCTGAAACCGCCGGTATTGCGCGCCCTGCTCGATCGCGCACTCGTCCGCGCACGCGATCAAAAGACCGTCGCCGCCCTCACGCGCCAGTTGCGCGATGCCGGCAGACTCGGCAAGCTCGTCGGCACCTCGCCCCCGATGCAGGAGGTGATGCGTCAGGTGGAGATCGCCGCGCCCTCCACGGCGTCCGTGCTGATCACGGGCGAAACGGGCTCCGGCAAGGAGATGGTGGCGCGTTCGATCCACATGCTCTCGCCACGTGCCGATAACCCGTTCGTGGCGATCAACTGCTCGGCAATCCCAGAGTCGCTGATGGAAAGCGAAATCTTCGGGCACGAGCGCGGCGCATTTACGGGCGCCGCCGAACGGCGCCTCGGCTGCTTCGAGCTCGCCGATGGAGGCACGCTGCTTCTCGACGAAATCGGCGAAATGCCCGCGCAGACGCAGGCGAAGCTCCTGCGCGTGCTTGAGGATCATAGAATTCGCCGTCTCGGCAGCAAAGTGGAGACTCCCGTTGACGTCCGCGTCCTCGCTGCGACGAACAAGAATCCCGAGCAGGCGGTCGCCGACGGTCATCTGCGCCAGGACCTTTACTTCCGCCTCAACGTGTTTCACATTCATCTGCCGCCTCTGCGCGAGCACAAACAGGATCTTGCTTTGCTTGTGGAGCACCTCCTGGCGGACGTATCCGAAAAGCATGGCAAGCGCGTCACAGCGGCGGGAGCAGACGTGATGGAGTTGTTCAAGTCTTATCCGTGGCCGGGCAACGTGCGCGAACTGCGCAACGTGATCGAACGCGCCGCAATCGCCTCGGATCGAGGCATAATTACGCGACAGCATCTCCCGAGCGATTTCGGGCACGCCCCGGCGTCCGCGGTAGGTTCCGCGTTGGGCGGGTTGCGCTTCCCGGTCGGCACCACGGTTGACGCCGTGGAACGCGAGTTGATCCTCCAGACGCTTGCCGCGACGAGCCAGAACAAGACGCGGGCGGCCGAGCTGCTGGGCATCAGCCTGAAGACGCTGCACAACAAACTTAAAGAATACGAGGCGGGGCGGAAAGATGCGTCTCAGCCTGAAAACTAAGTCGACTCTGGCCATTTCGATCCTGGTTCTCGCCGTGGTCAGCGGACTTTCCGGCCTATACATTGGCCGCTTAACGCAGCAGACTCTTCGTCTCGCCGACGACCGCGCCGCGTTTGTTGCGCACCAGATTTTCGGAGCGTGCGGCAACGCGCTGCACGAGGCGGAAGAACGTGGCGACGCACCCGCTTCGGAAACTCAAGAGGACGTGCGCACGTACGCGCAGCGGGCCTTTGATAACAGTAGCGCTCTCGATTCGCTGATCGAATCCGACGTCGGCTACTCCGCAACGATCTACGACATTCTGATCACGGACCAAAACGGCGTCGCCCTCAAATCGAGCGACGCTAGGCAGCGCGGGCGAAAGGTCGCTGTCCGTCCGCCGCTGGACAGTCTGGTGCGCGCCGGATTTTTCCAGAAGCTGCGCGAGCTCTACGGCCCGCCGCAAACCTATGAGTATTCGTATGCCTTCACGCTCGCGCAGAACACAGTCGCGCAAAATACGTTCGACATCCGCATCGGCCTTTCCTCCGCACTGATGAGGGACGAGCTCAATCCCGCGCTTCAGGCGGCTGCGGAATACGCCATCGGGGCCGTGCTGATCTCCACATTTCTGGCGTTCGGAGTGAGCCTGCTCACGTTTCGGCCAATTGATCGGATCTCCGTACAACTCGATCGCATTTCCGCCGGCGAATTTGAGAGTGAGCCGGCGGTCGATCGTGCCGACGAACTCGGCGTCGTCAGCACGAAGATCAGCGGCATCGGCAAGCAATTACGAGATGTTCGCGAAATCTTCAGCGCCATGCAGGACAATCTTGACCAGGTAATGACCGGCCTGGGCGAGGGCCTGCTGCTCTTCAATGCCGAAGGACGCGCCGTTCTCGTTAGCCCGGCCGTCGAGAAATTTCTCGGCCGTGCCGCCGATGACCTTCAAGGACGCGGTGCGGGAGAGATTTTTCCGCCGCGGCATCCGCTCCATGACGCGCTTCGCATCGAGGGCGACGAAATCGAGGCGGTCGAAAGCAGAGAGGTCGTTCTTGACGCCTTAGGGGGCCCGTCGCGCGTCAGCGTGAGCGCGCAGGTGATCCGCGAAGAGGGACGGCGCATGGGCACTCTCGTCACGCTGCATGACGTGGAGTCGTTTGAACGCATCGGAAATCAATTGCAGGTTTCCGAGCGGCTGGCGGCTTTGGGACGAGTCACCGCCGGCGTGGCGCACGAAGTGAAAAATCCTCTCAACTCGATGCGCTTGTGGCTCGAAGTATTGAAGGGCAATATGCCCGTCGAACCGGAGCCGCAGCAGGCCGTGAAGATGCTCGATAGCGAAATCGATCGCCTCGATCGCGCCGTGAAGACGTTCCTGAATTTCACGCGGCCCGTGGAAATTCAGCTCGAGGAAACGGACCTGCCGGCGCTGCTTCGCGAAATTCTCCAGGCCGCGAAGCCCTCGATCGTCAAAGCCGGCCTCGACCTGCGCGTCGATCTTCCCGCCGACTTCCCTTCCGTCCTGCTGGACCGCCAGCTCATCCATCAGGCCGTTCTGAATCTGCTTATCAACGCCTGTGATTTCACTGGGCCCGGCGGACGCGTTTCGCTCGCCCTCCGTCATTCGGGCGACTATGCGGTCATTTCCGTTGCGGACACTGGAACTGGAATCCCACTCGAGGAGCAGAAGAAAATTTTCCAGCTCTTTCACACAACTCGGCCCGGTGGAACCGGCATCGGACTAGCGAATACCTTCCGATTTGTACAATTGCACAACGGTCGGATAGAATTTGAATCACAGCCTGGTCGGGGGACTACGTTCCGCATCGAGCTTCCGCTCGCGCGTCATGCGGAATTCCCCGCGGCCGAAGCTTCAAGCGCCAGTGAGCGCTTCGCGTAAACGGTCATGCCCAGCCGTCGCAACATAATTCGAACGTACTTTTTGCTTGCCGCGGGTCTCGCGCCACTTCTGATCGCAGGCTGCAACGAGACAAAGGTGCATGCCGCTGTTCCCGCGCCCACGCCGCAAGCGACGAATGCACGGCCGATGACCGTCGCGCCGGATACCGATGCCGCGCCCCCTCTCGAAGCCGCAGACATCCCGCCGGAGATTCCGCAGCCTTCCTCGAACGACATCGTCGATCTCGCACCGTCGCCTGTCGTTACTCCACCACGACGAGCGCCCGAACGCGAACCGGTCGAAAATGTCGAGCAGGACACCACATCCCATCCTGCGCCAAGAATCGCTCCTGACCTTTCGCCGAGCGATCAAGCTGCGAAACAAAAGCAAGTTGAAGACGATTCCGCCGTGGCGACCAGAAATCTGCAGCGCGTCAATAACATGCAGCTTAGTGCGCCTCAGCAGGACCTTGTCGACCACATTCGTGGAGCCCTCAACGATGCCAGCCTTGCCGGCAAAAGCGGCGATTGGGTCCGCGCGCAAAATCTCGCCCACATCGCCCGCACCCTCTCCGAGTCCCTGGTCCAATCGCTATAGGAGTAGTTCGGCGCTTCGGGCTT
>DATEME010000592.1:0-1277 GCA_035275865.1 Candidatus Acidiferrales bacterium
TTTGCGCTGTTTTTCGTCATCGTCCTCTTTCACAAAACGTCGCAGCTCGCCGGATGGCGCTTCGAAGAAATCCTCTTTCTTTATGGCTTTTCGCTCATCCCCTACGGCATTTTCAACGTCATCAGCCTCAACCTCTACGACTTCGGCAACACATACATCATCGAAGGCAAGTTCGACCGCGTGCTGCTGCGGCCCGTCGCTTCGTTGTTTCAGGTGCTGTTCGAGGCATTTCGGATCGAATCCTTGCAGGAGGTCGCAACCGGCATTTTCTGCGTCGCCTACGCCAGCCGGCATCTTCACATTGCGTGGACACCCGCGAAGGTCGGCCTTTTTCTTTTCTTCGGATGCTGCGCCGGACTCCTCTACGTTTCCGTATTTCTCATCCTCACCACCGTCGCGTTCTGGTGGGAGGACCGCATCGGCGTTCACCCGCCCGTGTGGAACGTGATCGCCTTCGGCCGCTATCCGCTCTCGATTTATAGCGGCGTCGTCCAATTTTTCCTCTGCTGGATTATCCCGTTCGGCCTCGCGTCGTATTACCCGAGCGTCCGACTCCTAGGCCGCTCCGTAACGCCCGAATACGCGCCCCTCGTCCCTGTCGTCGCCGTCGCCTTCTTCGCCCTCGCCCTCCTCCTCTGGAACGCCGGCACCCGCCACTACTCCTCCACCGGCTCGTAGGGGCGCATGCTCGCTGCGCCCTGTGGCACAGCCACTCCCGGCTGTCTGCCTAGATGTTTGTTTGCGAATCTTGCTTGCGTTTGCTAGCGGGATAAGGATAGTGGAAACTGACTGAGCGGCGTCTTCAGGCCGAGGCCGCGCGAAGCGGCATCGAGATCGTGTTTTTCGCACCGGGCGAGCAAACCTTGCAGGTCTTGCTCGTTCCCGATGACAAAGAAGTCCTTGCTCGGCGCAAAATAAACCAGGACGCGCTTGCCCGCGCCGATGAGATTAAGAATATTTTGTAGCGTTCCCTTGCTCCTCGCATCCCAGAGCATGATGCCGCACTGCGCCTCCTGAGACATAGCCAAGTCTTTAGCGGCGTAATATGCGAAGTCCTTTCGTTCGTTCGGTGGCTCAACACGACGCGTCGGCCATGCTCCAACATTATTGCGGGGTTCGCGAATACAAAACACAATGACATTCCGATAGTGGCGCTTGTCTAGATACGTTTGCACGGCCTTGTCCGCCCCATTCGCGTCGCCGATGAAAATCGTGCATCGCTTGTGCATCAGGTCATCCAACCGCGCACGAATTGTCGCGTTCAACTTCGATACCGC
>DATEME010000593.1:0-2981 GCA_035275865.1 Candidatus Acidiferrales bacterium
CTTGTGCATGAACCCAAGGCCCTGGTGTTCGACGAACCGACGAACAGTCTGGACGTGCTGGCGCAACATGAGCTCCGCGAAACGATGCGCGAATTGGCGCGTTCCGGAGTGGGCATCGTGCTGGTGACGCATCACGTGGCCGACATCATTCCAGAGATTGAGCGCGTCGTACTCATGCGCGAAGGGCGCGTCGTCGCCGATGGCTGCAAAGAGCAAGTCTTAGCAGCCGATCAGCTTTCCGCGCTTTTCGGCCTGCCGGTTGAAATCAGCAGACACAACGGCCATTACCATCTGTGGTGACGGATGATGCCGGCGGAAAAGCAGTTAGTGATGCCTTTTGAGATGCGGCAGCGGAAACTGCTCGACCGGTTCGCCGCGTTGCCGCTCTTCGCGCTGTATCTTCGGTCGATACCATTTGAAATAGACGAGCGTACCGATGCCGCCCAGCGCCGCCAGCCCCAATAGGCCGTAAAGAAGCGGCTTGTAGTATTGAGCAAGCGCCGAAATGATCGCTCCGCCATAGATGTGGCCGAGGTAAGCCACTGCGAAAAAGCGAAGGCCTCTGCCCAGAGAAAGGGACGCAAAGAACCTCTTAAGCGGATAGTGCATGGCCCCGGCGGCGATCAACATCGGAGACATAGGAAAAGGGGGCGGCAGGACAGCGTTGATTACAACCATCATGAAGCCGCGCTTCCTAAACTGTGCATAAACCTTTTTGGCGCTCTTCTTGCCGATCTTTTTCTCTAGAGTTTCTTCGCCGCCCTTTTCCCCCAGCCGAAATGTAAAGAAACCGCCTACCACTGCCCCGGCCGTTGCCATGAGCGCGTAATACGGCCACCACCCCTTGTGATAAGCCGAGAGCAGGATCACGAGCACGTCCATGCTTCCCGGCACCGGAATCACCGAATTGTCCACAATTCCAAGCAAAATCAGGCCCGGACCGCCCAGGCGGTGAAACCATTCCAGAACTCTGCCGGCAAGAAGAAGCAAGACAGACGTCAATGCCTGCGCTTGTGTCTCGATCATTCAGCGGACCCTGTGATTTGCCGGAGCGTTTTGCTTTGGCCTTCCATTGTGGCGCACAAGTGCAAGCATCCCTGGGGTTGGATGCATTTGGCTATACTGCTCGGACTAGGGTCTGAGCTTGACTTTGCGTTGTGAAGGTAGGGTATTGCTTTCGAGGCCGCACAGGTCGACGAGGCGAGACGGTCACGTCGATTAATACGCGTCGTCTGCACCCGAAGTACGTTGACTTACATGGATTCTCCGCCTAGCATGGCGCGACGGAGGACAGTTGGGACCCGAGCGTTCACCGGGCATTCAAAGAGCGGCCTCCAGCGTCCTGATTCTGGTCGCGATTTTCGCGCTTTGCTATTTTGGAGTGCGTCCGCCGGCCCCGAAACCCGCAAATGCTCCTCCTTCTCAGTTTTCAGCCGAGCGCGCCGTCGCCATGCTCGGCCAGCTGCTGCAGGGCGACACACCCCACCCAGTCGGCAGTTCTGCGGACGATGCAATTCGCGGGCGCATTCTCGCTCAACTTACGAGCTTTGGCTATGACCCGCAGGTGCAGAGCGCTTTTGATTGCAACGGATATGGGAACTGCGCGGTCGTAAACAACGTGCTCGCTCGGATCGACGGCAGCGATTCGTCGCCCATGAGCGGCGCCGTGCTTCTCGCCGCCCATTACGATTCCGTTCCGGCGGGCCCCGGCGCGTCAGACGATGGAACGAGCGTAGCTGCAATCCTTGAGATCGCGCATGACCTGAAAGCGTTGCCGCGGCCGCGTCATTCGATTATTTTTCTGATTGACGAGGGCGAAGAGGCGGGGCTTATCGGTGCTCGCGCGTTCGTCGATTGGCATTCCTGGGCGCGACAGGTGCGTGCGGCCGTGAATTTGGATGCGCGCGGCACGTCGGGCGCGAGTGTCCTATTCGAAACGGGCAGCGCCAATCAGTGGATCGTTCAGCTTTTCAAGCACGCGGCGCCGCGTCCGGTGACGAGCTCGATTTTCTACGACGTTTATCAAGAGCTGCCCAATGACACGGACATGACAGTTTTCAAGTCCGTCGAGCAGCAGGGCGCCAACTTCGCGTACATCGGCAGCGAGCCGCAGTACCATACTCCGCTCGACAATTTTGCCAACGTGAATCCCGCCAGCGTCCAGCAACAAGGCGACAACGCTTTGGCGATGACCTGGGCGCTAGCGAATACCGCCCTTTCGAATCCACCGGAGAAAGATGCGGTCTATTTCGACATCTTCGGCCGCTATGTGTTCGAGTGGCCCGCCAGCCGAGCGGTGCTGATAGCGATCATTGCGGCTCTTCTGCTCAGCGCTCAGGTTGCGCTGCTTTTTTGGACCAAGCGAATGACGTCCCGCGAGTTCCTCGCCGGACTTACAGCTCTTCCGTTAGCGCTCGTGTCCACGGGCGCACTGGCGCTGATTCTCTATCGCCTGTTGCGCCTGCTCGGGGCCGTCCCCGTCAACTGGATTGCGCATCCGGCGCCGGCGCGAATTGCATTCTGGGTGCTTGCCCTGGCTGTAGTCGTAATCCACGGGATCGCTTTTGCCAGACGTGCCGGGTTTTGGGGACTTTGGTCGGGCGTTTGGACCTGGTGGGCAATCGGCAGCATTGTGTTTTCGTCCGTTCAGCCGGGGATGGGCTATTTAATGCAGGTGCCTGCATGTGCCGCGGCGATCATGGGCTTGCCGATTGCAGCATTGCGCAAAGATAACGCCTTGGGCCAATGGTTGACGGGGGTTATTCCCATGGCCGCAGCGGCACTCGTCGGCTTTGAGCCCCTGATTCTGCTCTATCCCGCGCTTGGCACGCCTGTACTGGCCGTCGTAGCGATTCTCGTGGCGCTGGTTCTCACGCCGTTGATTCCTTTGTGCGTTGACCTGAGCGAAGCAAGCGGTCTTCTGGCTATTTCCATACCGGGTGTCCCGATCCTTGTGACGGGCCTCGGTATTTTCGCGGCTG
>DATEME010000594.1:0-2366 GCA_035275865.1 Candidatus Acidiferrales bacterium
TCTGTTCTTGCGGATGGCCAGCCGTGCATTTGAGATGCTGCCGGACAGATCCTTATGTCCGAGGCAGACCAAGACGCTATCGGCCGAACTCTCCTTTGCTGCAGCTCCGCGGGTGCCGGCTTCCATGTCCTTGCCGAAGTGATCAACGCCCATCACGAAGCAGCCGATCTCCTGTGCGACCGCCTTCAACACATTCATCAGCGCCTGCCCGACAGCGTTGTCGTTCTCCTCGCCGCTGCGGCGGTAGCCGGCGCAGGCTGCCAGCGTGTCGATCAGGATCAGACCCAGCGGCAGGCCAAAATCACTCATGAGCACCGCCTCGGCTTGCCGGGCCATAGCAACGAGCTTCTCAAATGAGCCCTTCTGGAGCAGCGTCGGGGCCGTCTCGTACCAGCAAAACGGTGCCGGCTCCTTGCCATTGCCACACTTCTCCTTCCACACGCCTTCAAACCTCAGGCGCACTTGATTGGCGCCCTCAGCGGCAATGAACAGAACGCCGCTGTGCCGCTTGATCGGGTGCCCGAGAAAAGGCTGGCCGGTTGTGACTGCGGCTGCCAGATCGATTGCTGTGAAGGTCTTTGCGGTGCCCCACTGACCCGACAACAGCCCGTGCCCAACAGCGGGCAGTACATGCTTCACGAGCCAAGGTGTAGCAGGGCGGGGATCGGGGCTCCCGTGTTTGTAGAGCGGCGGCAAATCCTGCGGCTCGTCCTCATCGAGCTCCTCATCGTCGAGCTCATCATCGGTATCATCGAGTGGATCATCCTCGTCATCGAGCTCGGGATCATCTGATATTGGCGGCGGGGGTGGCGGCGGTGGCTTTACCGGCTCCGGCTGTGGCGTCGGTGCAGCTTTCGCTTGCTGGCCACCGCCATCAACCCATTCAGTCTCGCCGTTCCACGGCAGCTCTGCGTTGCTATATTTACCGGCACTACGTGCGATCTCCCCACGCAGCCGATCTTCGCGCAGATAACGGCCCCCAATCCCGTCCGGGAACTGCTGTAGGTGTTCGAAAATCCTTTCCGGATCCCAGCCACAGCCGACATAATGACCAACGATCATGTGAAAGAGCTCGCTGCGGTTCGCCTCTGGCGGCGCCCCATCGCGCACGAACTGCTCGATCTGATCGACGCTAAAAGCGCAACCACCGCCATCAAAGCCATTGCCGCCACCGTTAGCAGCTCGAACCGCTTCTTCCGCTGCTGCTGCTTCGGCTTTGCGGCGTTCGCCCCACACAAGCGCCCAGTCAAATACCTTATTGATGTTGGTAAGCTCACGAATGGTATCGAGCCGATATCCAGTGATCGTGAGGGCTTTATTCGTGCGCCGGAATAGCTCCGCACAGATCAGCTTGTCAGGCTCAAACTCCCGCGGCCCCGCCTTAACCGTGAATTTTCTGTGCAGCGGTTCGCCATCAGCTAAACCCCAAATCCGAACGCCAGTGCCGCTAGGGGTAACTTCGCTGTACGAGGTGATGGCTCGCTGCAAAAACAGCTGTGCCCAGATATCTATCGAATGTGTCTCGAGATCGCGGCAATGATCGAGATCAATTGCACCAAACGGATCATTAGCGGTGAGCACGTATGAAATGCCGTCGGCTCTGCCGGCCTGCACAGTTGCCAGCGCCGTCCCATAGTTGCTCCACGTGCTTGGATCGCTTGTGCTGACATGCCGATCCGGCTGTATTGCCATGAACGGGGGCTTCTGCCAGCTGCCGTCAGACCGCTGCGTCCACTTCCACACGCACCACTGCGGCCGCTCGAGCAGCGGCGCTAGGGCAACAGGCAGCTTCGCAAGGTCACGCTGTTGTGCTATGGGCTTTTTGTTGCTCGACATCGCAACACTCCGTGAAAATGCGGGCTGGAAGATGGACACCTTCCAGCCCGCTCTGATTCACCCCAGAATCAGAAGTTGACCTCATCATCAAGATCCTCGGCGAGGCTCGGCTTCTCGGGCGATTGCGTTTGCCCAAACTCGTCGAGCTCTTGTGACGGCGGCGTTGCCGCTGCCACCTGACCGTTGCCGCCTTGCTTGGGCTGCGACGGCACTGCCGCTGCAGCTTGGCCTGCTTGCTTCGGCGGTGGGATACGAACACGCAGCCCCGGGACCATTTTGCCGCGGAAGTCCACCATCGTTGGAAACACGACGATGATCTTGTCCTTCCAATCGCTGACATCATCGCCGAATTCGCCGCGCAGGGTGCGGTTGTTAGTCTTATTGAGCACCAAGCCGCGCTTATCGTTGGTGAACCAGACCGTGAGCTTTTGCTCTTTGTCGGCCATGCCTTCCACAGTCACCTCTTTGATGCGGAATTTCTTCTCCGCCTTCAAGTCTTCTGCCCGAAGATACTTCGACTTATCGAAGTC
>DATEME010000595.1:0-8007 GCA_035275865.1 Candidatus Acidiferrales bacterium
GTGTCTCAAAATCGACACACAAAAAGTCCTTGCAAATTAATATATTCTGTGGTAAACTGTTGTCCGTGTTTTGCGTCGCACAATCCGTACCTGTAAGGCCGGGGCCAACCCGCCCCAGTGCCATAGACCGAGCCCCTTGTAGACGACGCTCCAAGCCATTTCTAATCGATACTCTCCCGATTAGAAAACGACCTCAAACCCTTTATCTTCACCAGATCCGGATTTCTGATCGATACAGATTTGGCTGTTCTAAGGTTTGCTTCCGGGCTTTCACGAGTTACCGATTACCAGTCGCAAGTCACGGTTTCTCTAATCGAGAGCCCGCCAATTAGAAACGAACCTAAGTTCCTCATCTCGCCTGTAACCAACAACCCGAAACCTGCAACCCACATTTCTAATCCAACTCACAAGAATTAAAAACGGACGTAACTCGATGAAAACAAACGAAGGGAGGTGCTTCTAATCGCGGTCGCCAGCGAGGAAAAGCAAACGCCGCTACTGCAGGGAATGGACGTCTTCGGGAAGACTCAGAACGAAAGAGCAGTCGCCCGACCCAGCGCAAGTTAGCGTGCCGACCTGGACGAGATTGACGGGCGAGGCGTCGGGAAACATTGTGCCGAAGTTGATGGAGCGGAGTTTATCGGCAAACGGGCGGAGCTGATCGCTGCCGCTAAGGAACTTCACGTCATTAACTTGCGTGGACGATCCGTCAGCGCCGCTAGGCGAGAGTAGAAGCGCGAACTGCGCTTCTACCGGAGAATCCGATTTCGCGCCGAGCAGCTTTCCGACGCTAAATGTGCGCTGCTGGACGAGTTCCGGCTTGGCCTTTTCCAACATTGCCTCGATTTTTTGATTGCCGCCGAGCAGCAGGATAAGGTGCGCGCGCGTATCGGGATCGGCTTGACGCGCGGCGAGCGCCTGCGCGTAGGCGTCGGCGGCCTGATCTTTTTGGCCTTGCTTCGTCAGGATTTGCCCCACATGATCGCCGACTACGCCGTGCTGGCCGACGCGCCACGCAGGGCGAATGTAGCGCGCGGCCTTCGCGAGATCGCCCTGCTGAAAATAGACCCATCCGAGCGTGTCCCAGAAAGCGGCAAGGCTTTCGCTCATCTGGTATTGCTGAAGGTTCACATGCGAAAGATCAACGTTGCGCAGAGCGGCGGACATAGAGGCGACAGCCGATTCGGCATACTGCTGCGCTTTATCGAGCTGGACCTTTTTGTTGGCGAACTCGTAGGCAATATCGTTCCATGTGCCCGGCGTGGGCGAAAGCTGAGCAGCGTGACCAAAAGCAGCGACGGCTTTATCGTTGGCGCCGGTGTTGATGTAGGCGGTGCCAAGCGCGATCTGGACGGAGGCGTCGTCTGGCGCGAGGGCGGAGGCCTTTTCAAGAGGAGCGACCGCGTCCGCGTAGTTGTGCTGGATCTCGAGCGTGCCTCCGAGCTGGGAAAGCGCCAGAAGATTCAACGGATCGATTTCGAGTTCCTTTTTGTAGGCGGCGACGGCGTCATCGTATTTGCCCGCGCGCGAAAGCACCAAGCCGAGATAACTATTGGTGTGCTGGTCGTAGGGATTGATTTCGAGCTGCTTGTGGAATGCGTTGACGGCGTCGTCGTATTTGCCTTCGTCGCCGTAAGCGATGCCGAGCTCGTTCCACACGGTCTTTTCGTATTTTTTCGGATCGAGCGCGATCACACGCTGGAAAAGCGGAATCGCCGTCTGCGCGTCGTGACCATGGAGCGCGACTTCGGCCGCGTCCATTACGTCTTCGATCTTGGCCGTTTGCGGAACCTGCGGCGCGCCGGTGGAGGCATTTTGCAAATGGAGAGACTGGCTCTCGTCGGACTCGACGGCGTGCGCAAAAGCCAGATAGTCGCCGGTGCGGTCGGCGGGGAGTTCGTGCATTTTGAAATTCAGAGTGCGGTTAGCGGTGAGCGTTTGGCCTTCGAGTGCGTAGGTCGATTTGAAATCGGCGTAATCGCGCGAAACGGCGACACCGACCGGCGCGCTCACCTCGAAATTCTGCGGCAAGGTGAGTTTCAGACTCACATTGACGCCGAGCGGGCTACCGAGCTTGATCGGCTCGGAGTTGTCGTCCGTCGTGCTGGGCAGGCCGATTGCGAGCAACGGGAGCTTTACGGCCGGCTCCTTGCTGGTCCACGAAAGGAAGCCGTCTTCGGTGAAATGAATCGTGATATCGAAAGGCACGCGGGTGTCCGCAGGATCGCTGGTTTCGACTGAGGTCGCCTCCGCGTTGAGACCGTCGCGGCGCAAGATCGCGGCGCCGATCTGCTTCCATTGAGCTTGCGCGGTGTGACGAAAGGCGAGGCGAAGGAGCAATTCCTGATCGCCGCGCACCGAATAATGAACTGTGCCGCTGAGCTTGCCTAGGTCGCTCACGGCGGCGACCGTCTCGACTTTTTGCGAGGCGAGAAACGGCGGATCGGCGGGCGTGCGAACGATGCGGCCTTTGCCATCGGGTGCGACGAGCAAGGCTGATTTATCGCGCAACGTCGCGATGAGCATGCGGAAGGGGGCGACTTCCGCGGTGGAGTCCATCCAGACGAGATTGCTGTCTTCGGGGACGGCGGTGATGACGTGGTCGAACTGCGTGGGCGATGGCATCGATTCGTCGAGCTTGCCGGCGGCCGGGATGAGAGCTACGTCTGAGGCGATGTCGGCAGCACGCATCATGGCGGCGAGCAGCGTGGCTTTGTCTTTGCAGTCGCCGTATTTATTTGCGAAGACTTCGCCGGCGGTGTGCGGCTGGTAGCGTCCGAGACCAAAAGAAAGACTGACATAGCGAATGTTTTTCGCCACGTAATCGTAGAGCGGCTGAATTTTTCCGAGCTCGGTCGTTTTCCCCTGTGTGAGCTCGGCGACTTTGGCGCGAATTTCCGGCGTGGGTTCGGTACGGCCCTGCTCGAGCTTCGCGTACCATTGGGCGACGTCGTCCCAGTTTTTGAACGTGGTGAACTGAACGTCCGGCTGCTTGAGAGTTGAATCGTCCGCTTGCTTTTGCTGGTCTTCTTGGGAGGGATGCGTGAGCTGGGAATGTTTCCATGTGTAAATCACGCGACCATTTTCATGGGCAGTCTTGTAATCGCCGCCTGGCGAGGCGAGTTTCACGGCGCGTCCGTCGGGGAGATTTACCTCGAGCGTTTCGTCGAGGATGATCGCCCCTTTCAGGAAGTTTTGCGCGTACCAGAATTCTCGTTCGGCGAGGGGCGTGGCGAGACGCGTATCGACATCGTATTCAAGTGTGTCGCCGGGCTGCAGGGAAGGGACGGTGATGCGCTTTTCTTTGAAATCGGTGTAAACGGGGGCGTCGCGAGTGATGCTCGGCGTCATTTCCTTCACGGCGGACGCGTCGGCTGTGATCACTTTTCCGTCTGGCTTTTCGACGCGGACGTATTTAATTGTTATCTGCTCGTTGGCGGAACTGTAGCCGAAGGTCAACTCGCCCAGGGCCTGCACCCCGGCGGCAGTTTGGCATCGAATGCGCGCGACGTATTCGCGTTCACCGGTGCCGTCATTTTCGAAGCGGGCTTTGGTGGTGTACTGCTCGAAGACGAATGGTTCTTTGGAGTAGTCGGGCTTTTGGGCGGTGGAGGAATCGGATGGAGAAGTGGTCTGCGACTGCGGGACGGGAGGATTTTGCGCAGCATTTTGTTGTGGCGCGACCGTAGTGGAAAAGCAGAGGAGGGTGAGCGCGGCAAGTAATGATTTTTTCATGTTCTGTCTCAAAGTGCCGCGTCGTGCGACCGCTTTCCGGCTTACATCTTGTGGCCCGGGCCGCGAACCATGCGCAAAAAATCCAAATTCCAAGGTGCACAGCCGAGAGTGCTGTGCCACAGTGTATGCAGAGGCCTGGTTCCAGGTAAAGCGCGGATGAGATGACGCGTGATGAAATGTAAACGGCGACGGATTTGCGCTGCCGGGTGGGCGAGCGGAGTAGCGGGCGCAAATTGAGGTGGCTGGCGGCAGAGTTTGCCACGCTGTCGTCCACAGGCCTAGTCTTAGTACTGGCGTGGCATCTTGGGCGAGTTTTGGGGCATCTGAAGGTTTGCGAGGATTCTCTGCGGCCTGACGTGGGTCTGAAGCGGCCAGTTTTGTCGCAGTTTTTCCACAGGGATGCTGGTTGACAGTTGCGTATGTTTTACCTATACTTAGCGGCTGTCTAGGGCCTGTTGTATCTGGTGGTGATTAGGGAAGTCTTCCTAACCCCGGAACAGAGAAGGACGGAACGGGGTCGGGAAGGGCGGCCGAAATGGGGCGCCAGCCCCGAAAAGCCGTAAGAGCCTCTCCGCTTATAGCAGATGCAGTTCACTCCTAAGGGTGAAGCGTCTTCGCGGAGTACCTGGGTTTCCCCTCGGGAAGGGCGAACTTCTTCTGTTCATGCACCCGCAGATGTCTGCGCGGGACGTTGATCCGCGCGCCGATTTACGACGACTACATTTGAAACGCTAGGGAGGTTAGGCGTGCCGACGTTTGCGCAACTGGTGCGTTACGGCCGGGAAAAAATCAAGACGAAGACGAAGTCTCCGGCTTTGGAGGCATGCCCGCTGAAACGCGGAGTGTGCACGCAGGTGAAGACGCAGACCCCGAAGAAGCCGAATTCGGCGTTGCGCAAAGTGGCCCGCGCGCGGTTGACCAACGGCGCGGAAGTCACAACTTATATCCCGGGAATCGGCCATAACCTGCAGGAGCACTCGATTGTGCTCGTGCGCGGCGGCCGCGTGAAGGATCTGCCGGGCGTTCGCTATCACATTGTTCGCGGCACGCTGGATGCGGCCGGAGTGGAAAATCGCAAGCAGGGGCGCTCGAAATACGGCGCCAAGCGGCCTAAAGCAGCCGCTTCGAAGTAAGGCAGGGAGACTAGAGAATGCCTCGCAAAGGATGGGTTCTTCGCCGAAAGATTCCGGGAGATCCGGTTTACGGCAGCGACCTGGTGCAGAAGTTCATTTCGAGCATGATGTACGACGGGAAGCGCTCGACCGCGCAGACGATCTTCTACAAGGCGATGGACCAGGTGTCCAAGGCGTCCAACGATGACGCGTTCACGCTTTTCAAGAAGGCCGTCGAAAACTGCAAGCCGATGCTGGAAGTGAAAACGCGTCGCGTGGGCGGCGCGAACTATCAGGTTCCCGTCGAGGTGAATCCCTTCCGGCGCCAATCGCTCGCGATTCATTGGCTCGTGCTGTATGCGCGGACGCGCGGCGGCAAGTCGATGACGGATAAGTTGGCGGGCGAGATTCTTGATGCGGCGAACGGCCGCGGCGGCGCCGTGAAGAAGAAGGAGGACGTGCACCGCATGGCGGAGGCGAACAAGGCTTTCGCGCATTATCGCTGGTAATTGACTCGACAAGCGTGGGCGGAGCAAGCACCGGTCCTACGGCGGGAAAACGAATTTAGATCATGGCAAGGCAAGTACAACTCGATCAGACCCGTAACATCGGGATCATGGCGCACATCGATGCGGGCAAGACGACCTGCACGGAGCGCATCCTGTTCTATACGGGTGTGACCTATAAGATCGGAGAAGTCCACGAAGGCACGGCCACGATGGACTGGATGGAGCAGGAGCGCGAGCGCGGAATTACGATCACGTCCGCGGCGACGACTGCTTCGTGGAAGCGCTTTGACAAGACGTATCGAATCAACATCATCGATACGCCGGGGCACGTGGATTTTACTGTGGAAGTGGAGCGTTCGCTGCGCGTGCTGGATGGTGCAGTGGCTGTATTCGATGCCGTTGCAGGCGTGCAGCCGCAGTCGGAAACCGTATGGCGCCAGGCCGATAAGTACCGGGTGCCGCGAATTGCGTTCATCAACAAGATGGACCGCATCGGCGCCGATTTCGAGCACTCCCTCCGTTCCATGCGCCAGCGGCTTTCGGCCCACCCCGTTCCGGTCACCTATCCCATCGGTCGCGAAGATAGCTTCCTTGGCGTAATCGACTTTATCGAAGAGCGCGCCGTCGTGTGGAAAGACGAGACGCTCGGCGCCGAGTACGAAGTCCTGCCGCTTGAGAAGCTCTGGGATACCGATTACCGTAAGTCACATCCCGATCTCGATAAGGCAGTGATTGCCTCCGGCCTGAGTCCAGAGTTCTACAAGGAACATCGCGAAAAGGTTGTGGAATACATCGCGGAGCACGATGATGCGATCCTCGCGAAGTATCTCGATCAGCACAAGCTGGAACCGGCCGAACTGCGCGCTTCGCTGCGCCGCTCGACGATTGCGCTGAAATTGGTGCCGGTGATCGCAGGATCAGCATTCAAGAACAAGGGCGTTCAGCCGCTGCTGGATGCGGTGATTGATTATCTGCCGTCACCAGTGGATGTTCCTCCGGTGGAGGGCGTGGAGCCGGATACGGAAGAGCCCGAGCTCCGGCGCGCCTCGGACGATCAGCCGTTTGCCGCGCTGGCGTTCAAAATCATGACCGATC
The DNA here is from genome assembly GCA_035275865.1 of Candidatus Acidiferrales bacterium. Lineage (GTDB taxonomy): Bacteria > Acidobacteriota > Terriglobia > Acidiferrales > UBA7541 > Palsa-295. The sequence goes on from DATEME010000595.1 coordinate 6,452, forward strand.
CCTTCGTCGGCCACGTGACATATATCCGTGTGTATTCGGGCGTGCTGAAGGCCGGGCAATCTGTTTACAACTCGACCAAGAAAACGCGCGAGCGCATCGGACGCCTGCTGCGCATGCATGCTAATAAGCGCGAGGAGATTGAATCGATCGAAGCGGGCGATATTGCCGCTTGTGTAGGGCTGAAGAATGTGACGACGGGCGATACTTTGTGCAGCGAAGAGAAGCCGATCGTTCTCGAATCGATCGAGTTTCCGATGCCCGTCATATCGGTGGCGATCGAGCCTAAGACCAAGGCCGACCAGGAGAAGATGGGCACGGCGCTCGGAAAGCTCGCCCAGGAAGATCCTACCTTCCGCGTTCACACCGATGATGAAACAGGCCAGACGTTGATTTCCGGGATGGGTGAACTTCATCTGGAAATCATTGTTGACCGCATGATGCGCGAGTTCAACGTGCAGGCGAACGTGGGCCGCCCGCAGGTGGCGTATCGGGAAACGATTCTCAAGTTAGCGGAAGCGGAGCACAAGCACATCAAGCAGTCCGGCGGGCGCGGACAGTACGGGCACGTGAAGCTCACCGTGCAGCCGCTGCCACATAACGGCAATCAGTCAGACATGCACGAAATGTCCACCGATGAGCTGGATGAGCTGGCCAAGCAGGTTGTGGGCAAAGGCGGGAAGTGGCACTTCAACAAGGAGCGCCGGCTGCTTTTCATCGACAAAATCATTGGCGGCGCAATCCCCAAGGAATATATCCCTCCGATTGAAGATGGCGTTGCCGAGGCGATGGAGAACGGCGTTCTCGCCGGCTATGAAATGACCGACCTCGCAGTGGTCGTCACGGACGGCAGCTTCCACGAAGTCGACAGCTCGGAAATGGCATTCAAGATCGCGGGATCGATGGCGTTCAAGGAGGCTGTGCGCCGCGCGGGGCCAAAGCTGCTTGAGCCGATCATGCGCGTGGAAGTGGTCGTTCCGGAAGACTACATGGGGCCGGTGATTGCGGACCTGAACTCGCGGCGCGGTCAGTTGCAGGGCCGGGAGTCGCGCACCGGAAGCGAGATTATTAACGTGCAGGTACCGCTGGCGGAGATGTTCGGTTACGCGACGGATATTCGCAGCAAGACGCAGGGTCGGGGCAGTTTTACGATGCATTTTTCGCATTATCAGCAGGCGCCGCCGAACATTGCCGAGGGGGTGATCGGCAAGAATGGCAGCGGCGGGCAAAAGAAGTAAGCGCTGCGCGGAAGCGATCGCGGCAGCGGCTGCATTGTAACGAGATCGTAAAGAACGCAGAGAAGTACCGAGGAGCGGAGAGAAATGGCGAAGGAGAAATTCGAGCGGAGTAAGCCGCACGTCAATATCGGGACGATCGGGCACATTGACCACGGCAAGACGACCCTGACGGCGGCGATCACGAAGGTGCTGTCGAAGAACAACCCGAAGGTGGCGTTCCGGGCGTTTGATTCGATCGACAACGCGCCGGAAGAGCGCGAGCGGGGAATCACGATTGCGGTGTCGCACGTGGAGTACGAGACGGGGAACCGGCACTACGCG
>DATEME010000596.1:0-1307 GCA_035275865.1 Candidatus Acidiferrales bacterium
TCGGATGCGTGGGTGAGCTTCGCACGCAAAGGCGATCCGAATCATCCAGGGCTGCCCGCATGGCCGAAGTATGACGCGGAGACAGTGCCCACGATGGTGTTCGACACGAAATGCGGTGCGGTGAACGATCCGGACGGCGAAGGCAGAAAAGCCGTCATGGAAGCAACCGCAACCGCCTGAGGCCGTAAAGATTGTGCGGAGCAGGCGGCCGCTCCGCACGGCGCAGTTCGATGCCGCGCTCTTACAGAATTCCACGAATGGTGCCGCAAATATCGATGCTCGCGCCGGTAATCATTCTCGCGAGCGGCGAAGCCAGGAAGACGACTGCGTGCGCGACGTCCATTGGCTGTCCGATTCCCATCGGCATCTGTCGTTCTTGAGTGAAGCGCTTCACTGCCGTATCCAGGTCCACACCATATTGCTGCATCAACTGATCGGCAATGCCGCCTGGTCGTGTCCACATTCGCGACCAGATCGGCCCTGGGGACACAACGTTGACACGCACTTTGGGAGCGAACTGTTTGGCAAGCGCTTTGGTGAGATACATCACGCCAGCTTTAAACGCGCCGTAGTCCGCAAAGCCAGGCTCCGGTTGCTTAGCGAGATCGGAACCCGTGTTAATCACGCAACCGGAGCCGCGGTCGGCCATTTTCGGCACGATGGCGCGGCAGGCCCGTACACACCCCATGAGATTAATGTTGAATCCATGCAGCCAACGCTCATCGTTGAGAGTTTCAAAGGGCGCTGTGTCACCGACGCCGAGGTTGTTGATAAGAATATCCGGCGTGCCAAATTTTTCGAACGCATATTGAATTGCCCGCGTCATTCCCTCGCCCGTGGACAGGTCCGCCGCAATCGTCCCATACCAGTTCTTGCCGTTCTGCTTCAGCGCACCTTCGTCAATATCGGCGACGATGACTTCAGCGCCTTCCTGTGTAAGAAGGTCGGCAGTCGCCTGTCCAATTCCATGTGCGCCTGAAGACACGAAAGCGGTCTTGCCCTTGAGCTGATAGTCCATATCTATTTACTCGAGCCTTTCCGATCCATTTGGCCAGCGAATCTACGATCAAAACACAAAAAACGAGGAGCTCTTCCGGCTCGAAGGAGCTCCTCGCGTCCGCATGCAAGTTTTGCGTCTGTGCACCGGCTTATGGCTTATTGAGCGCTGTCTTTCGTCCCGCTTCGGGCAAGGCGAACACATAGTAACCCTGCGCTTCTGGATTAGGTACGATCTGCGCCGTTGTATCCGCGTTTCGAGGAAGATTGTCTGACGCTAATCCGCCGCGCGTGCAGAACACAACATACTC
>DATEME010000597.1:0-1905 GCA_035275865.1 Candidatus Acidiferrales bacterium
TTGCGTTGATAGTCGCGCGATGATTGACGATCAGGCTTTGTGCCAATCAGCCGAGACGCATTTATCGAGAAATGGCGGCGTGGCTTCGCGAGATCGGCGGTAAATGCAGGCTGCCAAATTCTCAGCGCGAGTTGCCCAGTCTTGCCCGCCGATATGAGACTAGGGCCGATCATCTAGAGCGGAGAAGCCGCCAAGGGCAATCAGAAATTGCGGCGGCGGCGCGGCGCTGGATCAGCCTTGCGTGGCTCAGCAATTCCGCTCTTGGTGGGCTGGATTACCTCCTTCGCCGGACGGAGATCGACCACCCAACTCCCGCTAAATAGCCTGGTCCCTAGTTGCGTAAATTGGCGTATTTCGTGGATGCTGTGAGAATACGACTTGCTTGGTCCACTCGAAGGGGTGAGCGGTTTGGTTATAGGCCTTGATGAAGGCATCGATCTGATTGCGAACCTGGCGTGGCGAGGTAAAACTCGCACCAGCCAAGGCTTTGGCGGAGAGAATGGAAAACCACACCTCCACTTGATTGAGCCAGGAGGCATGGGTCGGGGTAAAATGGAAATGGACGTTCTTGTGCCGCGCCAGCCAGCGGTCGTGTTTGGGCTTGTGGGTATTGAGATTGTCCAAGATCACATGGATCTCGCGGCCGGCATGTTCGGCAACCACGCGGTTCATGAAATCCAGGAACTCGACGCGCCGGCGGCGCTGATAATGGCCGGTCTTGACCAAGCCAGTGGCAACATCGAGCGCGGCGAACAGGGTCGTGGTGCCGTGACGTTTGTAGGCATGGCTGAACCCAGTCACCGCTTTGCCATTGGGCAGCTTCAACCAACCTTGGGCGCGCTCCAGAGCCTGGATGTGCGGCTTCTCGTCGACCGAAAACACCACGGCGTTCGCGGGCGGCTGCAAGTAGAGCCCGACAATGTCGGCCGCCTTCTGCGCAAACGCCGGATCGGTGCTGATACACCAACTGCGCCGCCGCGCCAGCGAGATCTCATGCCGGCGCAGAACGCGCCAGATCTGATGTTTGGAGATGTCCCCCACATGTCTGGCCAGCAACCCGCCGTCCCAGCGCCCATACCCCGCCGGCGGCGGCTCATCCAAAGCCGCTAGGATGCGCCGCTCATGCTCGTCCTGGTACTGTCTGGGCTTGCCGCTGCGCGACGCGTCGCGCAGACCCGACAAACCCGCCTGTGCAAAGCGGCCCCGCCACTTGCTGACCGTCGCCGGGCGCGCGCCCACTCGCTCCGCCACCGCCTTGTTGCTCAGCCCCTCGGCAATGGCCAGGATCACTTCCGCCCGAAACGCCATGCGCCGCTCAGTCTTTGCCGCGGCTAGCCAACCTCTTAAGGTCGCCCGCTGCTCGTCCGTCAATATCACTTCCGCCGCTCTCATCACGGCAGGTTATCATGTTCGCCAATTTACGCAACTAGGTACTAGCACGACTAGCCGGCCGAAGCGGCGGCCGGTGAGATCGAAGAGGTATGGGCTCGGCTGGTTCCTGAGACAAGCCGCAGTTTGCGCGTGCCCTCACGTAGGGAATGCCCGCGCACGATGCACCTGGTGCCGCAATCAACAGGCAATGCTTGTCGCGTAGCGACCTTGACGGCCGGCGCGGGCGATGACGACGAGCTTGCGGAAACGCTGGCTGGTGAGGTCGATGAGGATCGGGCCAGATCGCCCGGTGAAGATCGGCGGCGTCGGCTCGGGAGGTGCATCCGGTTCGAATCCCGGCAACCAGAGCACTCGGGGATCGGGTTTCGGGCGCCGGCTCATATCCAGAACAGCCGCGAATTGGATGCCGCTAAGATGCCACTAAAATTGCGTTTCATGCGGCTTGTTCCGGTCGCGTTCGGTTGCTTCCGGTTCGGTTCGGTCAGAGTAAGTTATTGGAAAAACGATGGAAAA
>DATEME010000598.1:0-17084 GCA_035275865.1 Candidatus Acidiferrales bacterium
TTGAGTTCGTTTTATTTCGATTTGCTGAAGGATCGCCTGTACACGTTTGCTCCCCACAATCGCGGCCGGCGCTCCGCGCAAATGGCGGTCTATCGCATTGCGAATGCGCTCGTTCGGCTGATTGCGCCGATATTGGTCTTCACGGCCGAGGAAGCGTGGAAATATTTGCCGCATGTTTCCGGCGAGCCCGAGAGCGTCCACATGGCGCTTTTTCCGGACGCGGCAAAGCTCGAGCATGCGCTCGATGAGATGCGCGCAAAAAACTGGGACCGGCTCCACGCTGTCCGGGAAGAAGTTTTGAAAACGCTCGAGCCGCTTCGCGTGGCAAAGACAATTTCCGCGAACCTCGAAGCGCGCGTTACGCTTTCGGCTTCGGGCGATCTCGCCGAGTTGCTCAAAAAATATGCGGCATTTTTGCCCGCGCTCTTCATCGTGTCGCAGGTTGAAATTGAAATGCGGCCGACGAACGGTTCGGGCTCCGCTGCGGGCTTAGGCGACTTAAAGGTGCGCGCGGAAAAGGCGCGGGGCGCGAAGTGCGACCGCTGCTGGAATTATTCTGTTCATGTGGGTGAGAGCAGCGATTACCCAACACTTTGTGAACGATGCGTAGCAGCGCTGGATGAAATCGATGGAGATGCCGCTGCCGCCGGAAGCAACAAATGACAATGCGCGCCACATCACATCAGGAGCCGGCCCTTTAATGTATTCTCTTGCCGATCCTCGCAAACGGTGGTTCGCACTGGCGGTTTTGTCGTTTCTTGTGCTGTTTGTCGATCAGGCAAGCAAATACGCGATCGACCGTTTCACGTCGCCCGGAGCGTTCCGCATCGTCATACCCGGCCTGCTAAACATTGTTCACACGACGAATCCCGGCGTCGCGTTCGGTTTATTCGCGGATTCGGCGAGCCCGATGCTTGCGCCGCTGCTGATTGCCTTTTCGATTGGTGTGATTTGCCTGCTTCTGTGGCTGCTTGCCACGGGACGTGCCGGCGGCTGGCTCGGCGAATGGGGACTCGCGCTGATTCTGGGAGGCGCCGCCGGGAACGTGCTCGATCGCGCCGTGCGCCACAGCGTGATCGACTTCATCGATTTCCACTTGGGCGCGTACCACTGGTACACGTTCAATCTCGCCGACTCGGCAATCGTGGTGGGCGCGGCGCTCGTGGTGATCGAACTGCTGCGCGATTGGCGTCCCAGCAGCGAACACGCGTAGATTTTCGTGCACCCCATCCTTTTCCAATCCGGCGCTTTCACCATTTACACGTACGGCGTTCTCGTGGCAACAGGCGTCTTTATAGGCGTCTGGCTCGCGGCGCGCGATTCGCCCCGCGTGGGTCTGCCGCCAGCGAAGATTTGGAATCTCTGCATCTACGGAATTATCGTGGCGCTTGTCGCTTCGAAGGTGTGGCTGATTTTCAGCGACTGGAGCTACTACGCCACGAATCCCAGCGAAATATTCAGCGCCGCCACGCTGGAATCGGGCGGCACGTTCTACGGAGGCGTGATCGGAGGCATTCTCTGGACGCTCTTTTACACGCGCCGCGAAAAGCTGCCGCTGCTTGCTGCGTTTGACGTTTGCGCCGCGCCGCTCGCCATCGGCCACGGCATCGGACGCGTCGGCTGTTTTATGGCCGGCTGCTGCTTCGGCAAGCCAACGTCGCTGCCGTGGGGCGTTACGTTTACCAGCCAAGTTGCCGCGCGCATCTCGGGCACGCGGCTGAATGTGCCGTTGCATCCCACGCAACTCTACGAGGCCGCCGCGGAATTCCTGAATTTTATCTTTTTGTACTTCGTGGGACGCCGTTGGCGCATTCCCGGGCAATCCATCGGCGCGTACCTGATTCTTTACGGCACCGAGCGCGGCCTGTTTGAATTTCTGCGTGCCGATCCCGGCCGTACACCACTTCTTAACGGCGCCGTCTCGCTGATGCAAATCGTAAGCATCGCGATGATTTGCGCCGGAATCGCACTCTGGTCCCGCGCGCTGCGCCAACCGAAACCCGCGCCCGCATCCTAATGGCCGGCCTGCCCGACGATTCCGGCGCGTCCGAATTTCTCGTCTCCGCAGAAGACGCAGGCCAGCGCCTCGACCGCTTCCTTGCCGCGCAGCTTCCCGAACTCAGCCGCAATCGCATTCAATCCCTTATGGATGACGGTCACGTACTCGTCAATGGCCTTGCAAAAAAGCCTTCGCACCGCGTCGCCCTGGGCGAAACGATTACGATCGGCCTTCCGCCGCCGGCCTCGGGCAATGTCGAGCCCGAGGCGATTCCGCTCGACATCCTTTACGAAGACTCTGACCTCGCGGTGATCAACAAGCCCGCCGGCATGACTGTTCATCCCGGAGCGGGCGCGGAGACCGGGACGCTCGTCGCCGCGCTGCTTCATCATTTTCGCCAAGCTCGAAGCGCGAGCGACGATGCCACGGCAACGCAGCCAAACACCGCGTCCGGGCTTTCCTCCGTGGGCGGACCTTTGCGCCCGGGCATCGTTCACCGCCTCGATAAAGACACGTCCGGCGCAATCGTTGTCGCCCGCACGGATGCGGCGCACGCCAAGCTTGCCGCGGCTTTCAGCAACCGCCTAATCGAGAAGACTTACATCGCCCTCCTGCACGGGAAACCGCGCGGCGAATCCGGGCGCATCGAACTTCCCATTGCGCGCGATCTGCATCGGCGCTCTCGCATGACCACGCGTCGCCGCGAAGGCCGCGAAGCCCGCACCGACTGGCGCGCACTGGCTCACATCGGCAATTTCACCCTCGTTGAAGCCGATCTCCACACGGGGCGCACGCACCAAATTCGCGTCCATTTTTCGGCGCTTGGATGCCCTGTCGTAGGAGATACCGTTTACGGTGCGCCGCGCGAAGAGCGCGTCGGGAAAGAGCTGCTGCCGCCGCTCGGCCGAAATTTCCTCCACGCCGCGCGCATCGCCTTTGCACATCCCCGCACCGGCGAACGTCTCGAATTTCGCGCGCCCCTCCCCGCCGAAATCGTGGATTATCTTCACGCGCTCGCAGGAGCGACGGGCACACCCTCCGCGCCAATTGACGCCGCCCTTCACGCGTACCTATAATCTCTGTGGGTGAAATCCCTTCGCATTGTCGCGTTTATCGCCATAGCTCTCTTTGCCATGGCCACGGTGCGCGCGCAGGTTTCCGCGCCGGCTGTTCCGCCTCCGCCGGGTGCAGATGCATCCCAGACGCAGGCCGAGCCCGCAGCGCCGGGCCAGAAGGCGAATCCCGCGATTCGCGTCACCACGCAAACCGTTCCGCTGACGATCACCGTCTCGGATAAAAAGCACAATTTCATCACGGACCTGGGCCAAAACGACTTTCGCGTCCTCGAAAACGGCGTACCGCAGGACATTCGTTTCTTCTCGGCCGAGACCGATTTGCCCCTTCGCATCGCCGTTCTCATCGACACTTCAAACAGCATTCGCCCGCGCCTGCAATTCGAACAGGACGCGGCGATCGACTTCCTGAATCGAGTGATTCGCCCGCTCAAAGATCGAGCGTTCCTTATGACGTTCGATAACGAGCCGCAGGTGATTCAGGATTACACGGACGATGTCGGCATTCTCAGCGACGCCATACGCGACCAGCGCGCCGGCGGCGGCACAGCGCTCAACGATGCGCTCTACATGGCCTCCGAGAAGCTCACCAATGCCCCGCTTCCCAAGACCACCGATAAAGATGTTCGGCGCGTCATCGTTCTGATCAGCGACGGCAACGACAACCTAAGCGACCGCGCCCCCAGCGACGCAATCGAAGCCATCATCCGCTCCGGCGCCGCCGTTTACGCGATCAGCACGAACACGGACTGGATCACGCTCGATCAGGGCGAGGCTCCGCGCAAGTATGAGTTCACAGAGGGCGACAAAATCCTGACGCAATTCAGCGATCAGACCGGAGGGCGTACGTTCTTCCCGTACAAAGTGGAGGATTTGGGCGAGTCGTTCGTTCAAATCGGCACGGAGTTGCGCAGCCAGTATTTCGTCGCTTACACACCCACCGCGCCGCCCGACGGCAAGTATCGCAAAATTGAAGTGCAGGTTGACCGTAAAGGCCTGATTGTTCGCACGCGCAGAGGCTACTACGCCAAGGCACCGGACGCCGTCGCAAGCTCCGGCCACTGAACGCTAGACAGTCTTATAGTAAAACTGGCGCAGCAAGCACGCTCCTAATAACTGTTCGGCGCATAATATCCCTTGCGCGACAAGATTTTCGTCCCAGGCTCAGTTGTTTCCAGCTTGATCTTGCGATACGTGCCGTCGTGTGCCACGTTGGACGGGACATACCCCAACACGTACTGAGAACGCAGCTCCTCGGCGATCTCATCGAACGCTTTGTTCATCGTTTTGTCGTTGTGCACGGGAATCACGCGCCCGCCGGTATCCCTCGCCATTTGGACAGCCACGCCGTAGCCGTATCCTTCGGATGCGCCAGGATCGGAAATCAAGATCACGTGAATGACGGCATCGGTGCGCTGCGCCGATTCGATCGCCTCGTCGATATTCATCTTGCTTCCGGTGTCTTCCGCATCTGAAAGCACGATAATCGCTTTCCGGCCTGCCTCATTTGCCAGCTCGTCGTGGCAGGCGAGATAGATGGCGTCATACAGATTCGTGCCGCCCGTTTGCGAAGGCACCGTTCCCGGCGTTCCTCCGATCCCGGAGGCATCCACATTGATTTCCGCGCGATTGATCGCGTGCGTCAGCACGGCGGGATCCTCGGTGAAATCCGCCAGGAGGTCTTCGTCTGTATCGAAACTCATGACGATCGCCTCATCTTTCTTGCGCATGATTTCATGTACGAAATCTGAAGCCGCCGCCTTCTCAGCGCCGAGAATGTTCGCCATGCTGTAGCTCGTATCCATCAGGATGGCGAGCGTGATGGGCATGTCCGATTCTTTGCCAAAATAGGTGATCTTCTGCGGAACGCCGTCCTCGAAGATTTTGAAATCGTCTTTGGTCAGGTTTTCCAGGATGGCGTTGTGCCGGTCGCGCACGGTGGCAAACACTTCGACGAGCTTGCTTTCCACCTTCAGCGTTCCGCTACTCTCGGGCGGCTGTTGATCACTACTCCGTCTGTTCTGACCTCGAGCCGTGCGCGCCGTAAGCACGCTCACTGCGGGAATCGCCGTCACGGCCGCGGCGAGAAGAGCGGCAGCCAACTTTGTCCGTCGCATTGTATAATCTCCCTTGGAACGCCTTGAGGGTGATACGATGCGTCGCGCGTCCCCGTTGGATGTTTGCATGCGCTACTCTGCAAATGGCATCGGCGGTCGTATCTGCGGTCGGAAACCGGTGACCTCGATCCGATGCGAGTTTCGCTAATTCTCACCATATTTTCGGCGTTGTCAATCGCTGCGGTGGCGCAGAATCGCCCCACGCTCGTGCAGCCGCCTCAGCAGCAAGTGCCGGCGCCAGCGCAACAGCCGACTCAACGGCCCATCCCAAGTGTGACGCGCCTCGTTGTGGTTCCCGTAATCGTGAAGGACTCACAAGGCCAACTCGTGAACGGCCTGACGCGCAACGATTTCCGTATTCTCGAGGATAACGTCGATCGCCCGATCACCACTTTTTCCGCCGAAGCGGTCCCAATGTCCGCCGTCGTCGTTCTGGACAACGATCTTTCCGATAAGGAAGCCAAGCAGGTACAGAATAGCCTGGAAACCGTCTCGGCTGCATTTGGGCCCGGCGATGAAGTTGCTCTTGAGACATACGATCAGTTTCCGACAACGGTTTCCAATTTTACGGCCGATAACGACACGCTCTTCACTCAACTGAAGCGTCTCGAGCTTGGCTCACATTCCACGTTCGTTTATCCCGATCCGGAAACCGCCGGCCCCATCAATCCAAATCCGAACGATCCCACGTCCGCCGTTCGCGTCAAAGGACCACCGAAATATCAAAGCGCCAGCTTTTTGGATGACGCCGTTTACGCGGCGGGACAGATGCTCAGCGACCGCGAACGCCAACGGTGCGCTGAGGAGGCGAAGCAGGCGGAAAAGCTAGGGCAAGTCAACCAGAACACGTGCCGGGCGGTTCGCAAGATCATCTTTCTCGTTTCCGATGGGACCGACGCGCGCGACGAAAAGCACCCGTACGACGAGACGTTGACGACGCTTCTGCAGCACGACATTTCCGTCTTTTCGATCTCCGTGACGCGTTCCGTACCGATCGGCAAATCGCTCCTTCAGCACGGCCAGAGCCAGCTCGTAAATTACGCGGCGAACACTGGTGGAGATACTTTCTACGCCGCCAAGCAGAAGGATCTCGATCGCATGTACGCAAACCTCACCGAAGAGGCTCGCAACGAATACACGCTGACTTTCCAGCCAGCTCCGAAGGATACCGCGAAGGATTTCCACTCAATTGAGGTTCGCGTGGAAAATCACGGGACGAATCTCGATATTCTTACCCGCGACGGCTATTACTTGAGCTCCGTCGAAGCCAATCACTAAAAGACTCTAATCAGATCCGCCGCCACTTCCTATCACCGATTCGCCAGCGTGGCGATCGCGCCAAGTCCCAGAAGCCGGCGGTCCGCCGTGACTAGCGTCAGTCCGAGAACGCCAGCCGTCGCCGCAAGAAAGCGGTCCGCAGGGTCGCGATGATCAAAAGGTAATTGATACGAGGCTGCGACGATTTCGCGCGTGAGTGGCGCTTCCTGTAGCGATGATGCGGCCTGCGCGACCCAAGCAACCGGATCGTTCGACAGCCACGCCCGCCGCTTTGAATGCAGAGCGAGCGCTTCCCATACGCTCACGGCCGAGAGCCAAAGCTCATTGTCCGGATTCCCCAGCTCCTTCCGAACCCGTTGCGACACTCGAGCAGGTTCCAGGACACTCCAAATCCAAACGTGCGTATCGAGCAGTAGCCTCAATCTCTCAACGCCTCGAAATCGTCGAGGTCGATTACAGGCGATACAATATCTCCGAGGATCTTGGCAGTTCCCATCATCGAGCCAAGCCATTTCTTCCGGTCGATTTCCGGGCTCACAGGAACAACCTCAGCAACCGGCGTTCCTCGCTTCGTGATGATGAGGGGTGTCTTCGTTTTATTAACCTGGTCCACCAACGAAAGGCATTTCGCTTTGAATTCGGAAATGGGAATTTCGCGGGTCCGCTTTTTTGCTTTTGTGCTCATGTATTCCTTCACTGACCATCTAAGTGTACCATAGTCATTTATAGTGATCATCTGCCGAAAGCAGCTGCGAGAGGGCCGAATACTCGTGCGCGAATCGGAAAAGATTTTCAGCAGACTTTTCTCCGCTGCTCGTGTCTCCGTGGCTAGCGCCGCACAACTTTTTTCTTCTTGACTATATTGTTGGCGGCCTTTATAGATAAACGAAGCGAATGTGCTGCGCTGGATTTTCAAGCGCGCATGTTCGCCGGAGAAAGTTCCAAAGTAGTTCATGCGCGGAACCGATCCAGCTTCTGCAGTTGAAGCTTTCGGAAACGAAAAGCGGGGCGAACGCAAAACGTTCTCCCCGCTTTTGCTTTCAGGCAATCATCCGCGAAAAACAAAAGGTTAGCTCGTCACCTGAACGCCGCCACAGCAGCCTGAAGGACCTCTTTAGAATTTCTCTCAATCGCGGAAAAATCTCGCGCGCCTTCTCGCTGAGGCTACGCTTCCCCCTGCCGCACCATCGGCCGAATCGGGATTAGTTGTTCGTGCGCCGGGCAAAGCGCTCTGTAATCGCAATGTCTGCAGCCGAAGCCCGGCTTGACGGGAAACTCGCGCGCGCGAATCTGGCTTGCCACGTCCGCAATCGTGGCCTTCGTCGCCGCAAGTGCTTTCGCATCGCGCGTGGTTGCAACTGCGTCGTTTGTCACCAGGTTATAAAGCACCAGGCGCTCGGGCTCGAGCTCCAGAATTTCCTTCGCCGCGAGCGCGTAGACGCTTAACTGAAAATCCTGTTCCGCCTTTTTCAAATCCTTGGGTCTTCCGGTTTTGTAATCGATGATTTCGACGCGCTTGCCGCTGATGCGGTTGATCTGGTCGATTCTGCCGGTGATCACGACGTCGTTCTCAAGCGGCAGTTCAAACGCTTTTTCGAGATAAAGCACATCCGCAGACGATTCCGAATATTTCTTGTAAAACTCCTCGAGCTGCCGCCGCCCTTCTTTCCGGTATTCCTGTTCGTGGTAATCGTCCGTAAATCCGGCCGAATACCACTCGCGGTCGTAGATGGACAGCAGGTCTTCGAGAGTAACTCTCTTTGAGTCGTGCATCTGTTCGGCAAATTCCCGGATGGTCGTATGCATCACGACGCCAAAAGTCATCTGTGCATGCGGTCCCCCGCGAACTCCCCAGGTTCGCCGGAATTGGTACTTCATGGGACATTCCAGGTATTCGTTGATGGCCGAAGCGCTCAACTGTAATGGCTCAGGCCGCGGCGGATGGTACGCCTTCGCCCAGAGGGCAGCCCTCGAGTACGCGCCTGTGGTGGATTGAGCTGTGCCCGGAATCAAACCGAAGAGACGCGCCGGCTCGATCGGATTTGCCGCGGGCTCGGCCAATTCCTCGGTGGGCGGCACTTCCACGCGCGGCGTCGATTGCACCGCGTCGAATTTCTGTATCTTCGGGTTCTGCAGGAAATCTTCCAGGAACGGCGATTCCTTTTTTCGTTTGTTTACGATTGTCGAAAGCGTGAGTTGCTGCCGGGCTCTTGTTAGCGCCACATAAAAGAGGCGGCGCTCCTCCTGGATGTGAAAATCTCCGCGAGGTTTCTCCTCTTTCATCAGGTCCGCGGGAAATTCAAAGACAGGTTCGTGGGAGCGAACGGGAAAATCGCCTTTCGCGAGCCGCAAGATGAAAACACGCGGAAATTCCAGCCCCTTGGCCGAATGGACGGTCATCAGCTGGACCGCGTCGTCTGCGATTTCTTCATCCAGACAAATATCTCCGCCAAGCTCCTGGAAGTAGTTCATGTATTCGAGGAAATCGTGGAGACGCTTGCCCTCGCTCTTGCGTTCCCACTCTTTCACGAATTCCACGAGACGGTCGAGATATTGCCGGTCGGCATCGGAAGGCAGCGGGGCCACACCAAGCCGCGCAATCACGCCATCGAGCAGTTCGCGAGTGCCGATCTTTCGCGCGAGTTGGCGTAAGTCCCGCAACATAGAGACAAGCTCCGCGAGCCGGACGCTGTCACGATTGAACGGCGCCTCATCCTTTGCCGCCTCGATCTCGTCTGAGAGCGACCGCCTCTTGTTCTTATCGGCGCGTTCCGTGAGCCGGACCAGGTCGCGCGGTTCAAGCCCCCAATATGGCGCAGCCAGGATGCGGGCGCACGAGACGTTGTCGCCCGGATTGCCGATCACGCGCAGATAGGCAAGAAGGTCGCGGATCAGGGTGCTCGAAAGAATCGAGAATCTGCGTATCACAAATGGAATTCGACGGCGCCTCAGCGCGCTCAGCAAATGTTCCCGATGGGTGTGATTGCGATACAGCACGGCAAATGTCTTCCATGCCGCGCCGGCATCATGCAACCGGTCGATTTCAGCCGCAACCCAGTGCGCCTCTTCCTCGGGCCGCGCGAATTCGACCACACGAACTTTGTCGCCGTCGCCCTTTTCGGTGGTGAGATTTTTCGCGGGCAGCAGAGAAGATCGTTCGTTCTGCGCGATTACTTCGCCGGCTACGCGTAAAATGCGCTGCGATGAGCGGTAATTGCGCGAGAGCGATACGAGGAATTTCTTGGCCGCGCCCGCTGAAGCAGCGCCGTGAACGCCGCAAAACCGCTCGAGGAAAATCGTGAAGCTTCCAAACGACGCGCCGCGAAACCTGTAGATCGCCTGATCGTCGTCGCCCACCGCGACAATGTTCCGCCGGTCGCCCGCGAGCAGCCACAGCAATTCCAGTTGCGCGACGTTCGTATCCTGAAATTCGTCGACTAGAATGTGCTTATATTGAGCGCGCATCCGCTCGAGCAACGCGGCATCGCCGCGCAGCCGTTCGACGGCTTGCATCAATTGCGCGCCGAATGTCACAAGGTTCTTCTCGCGCAGCAAACGCTCGCTGACGCGATACGCCCGCGCCACTTCCTCTTGCTTGGCCAGCTCTTCCTCTGCGATCGCGCGTTCGTCTTCCTGCATCGTTGCGCGTTGCGCCAGATATTTTCGTTTCAGGCCGTCGACATAACGCTGGTAATCGTCGGGCGTGACCAGTTCGTCCTGGCAGCGCGAGAAAAACTTCACGAAGTCTTTCAGGAACTGCGCGGGCTCGGCCAGCCGTTTGAACCGGTCGAGCTCAAGCTCCGCGATTCGGCGCCGCAACAAAATCCCATGATCGATATCGTCCAGCGCCTGGACCTTGTCGTTTTCGCTTTGCAGGATGCGTTCAATGCAGAAACTGTGAAAGGTGCTGAGCCAGACATCCTTGGCCCGTTCGCCTGCGGCCTTTAGCAGGCGGTACTTCATCTCACCCGCGGCCTTGTCCGTAAACGTCAGCCCGAGAACATTTTCGCCTGCGAGGTTGGGGTCGGACTCCAGCAGGTAGCGAATCCGCTCCGTGATCACTCTAGTCTTGCCGGTACCGGCGCCTGCGACGACGAGCAGGGGGCCTTCGCCATGCTCCACAGCCGCGCGCTGCTCGGGATTCAGGGGAAAACTTTCGGCAAAAAGTTCGGTCTGAGAAGACATACTAAGGGTCCCGCGCCCATCCTATCATGTTGGCGAATAAAAGGCGAATACTCCAAGGCGTCTAGTCGATTTTATGGCGCCCGCCACGCCATTTTGGGCCATTTGGGGCCAGTTAAGCCCATTTTAAGGCGCCAAATCGGCTGTTATTCGCCGCTTTGTTCGATCAATTTCGCCACCAGAGCGGTCCAGCCGGTCTGGTGACTCGCACCGAGTCCTGCGCCCGTCTCGCCGTGAAAGTATTCATAAAAAAGGATTAAGTCGCGCCAGTGGGGATCGTCTTGAAACATCGCCGTGCCGCCGTAAACCGGCCGCCGCCCATCCTTGCGCAGGAATATTCGCGTTAATCGGCGCGAAATGTCGCCCGCCGCCTCCCACAAGGAAACCTTGTTACCTGACCTCGTAGGATATTCTATTTTAAAAATATCTCTATAGTAATAATTAATCCGCTGAAGCGATTCGATGAGCAGAAAATTCAACGGAAACCAGATGGGTCCGCGCCAGTTTGAATTGCCGCCAAATAAACTGGAAGACGACTCGGCCGGCTCGTAATCGATCGAATGCGGGTGCCCGTCGACTTCGAGTTTGTAGGGATGATCCTTGTGAAATTTGGAGAGCGCCCGCAACCCATACGGCGACAAAAACTCGTTCTCATCGAAAACGTATCGGTAAACTCGTTCCAGTTTGGCGCGATTTGCGATCGTGAGGAGCAAACGTGCGCCGCGGTCTGTTTTCTGGCTCATATCGACGTGCTCTGCAACCTCTTTGTTATGGTCCAGAAACCACTGCATCCTTCGACGAAAGCCCTGCAGCCGCAGGTAATCCTCCGGCTCGAATGTTCCCACGGCAAAGAGAGGAATGATCCCCACCATGGAGCGGACCTTCATCGGTACGTGGTTCGTCTCGCCCATGTGGAGCACGTCATAATAAAAACCGTCCTGCTCATCCCAAAGCCCGATGCCTTC
Organism: Candidatus Acidiferrales bacterium; assembly: GCA_035275865.1. Taxonomy (GTDB): domain Bacteria; phylum Acidobacteriota; class Terriglobia; order Acidiferrales; family UBA7541; genus Palsa-295. Next base: position 11,615 of record DATEME010000598.1, read on the forward strand.
GCCGCCCATGTCGTTCATCGCGCGCGAGATGTAGACAAAATGCTCGAAAAATTTGCTGGCGACGTCTTCGTACGCCGTATCGTAGCGCGATAATTCGATGGACATGGACAGCATGTCAAGGCAGTACATCGCCATCCAGCTCGTGCCGTCGGATTGCTCAATATAATTTCCAGGCCCCAGCGGAACGGAGCGGTCGAACACGCCGATGTTGTCGAGCCCCAGGAAGCCGCCCTGAAAGACGTTCTTGCCTTCCACGTCTTTTCGGTTCACCCACCAGGTAAAATTCAGCAGCAATTTGTGAAAGAGTCGTTCAAGGAAAGTCCTGTCCGGCTCGCCTTGGACGCGCGCGGCAATTTTGTAAACTCGCCAGGCAGCCCACGCGTGCACAGGGGGATTCACATCAGAGAAGTTCCATTCGTAAGCAGGAAGCTGTCCATTCGGATGCATGTACCACTCGCGCACAAAAAGCCCGAGCTGGTGTTTTGCAAATTCGGGATCAATCAGCGCCAGGGCAACACAATGAAAGGCCAAATCCCAAGCCGCGTACCAGGGATACTCCCATTTATCAGGCATCGAGATGACGTCTGCGTTATAGAGCGTGGTCCAATCTCTATTGCGGCCTTCGCGCCGCGCTGGATCTGGCTGAGGCTGGGTCGGATCGCCGTCGAGCCACCGCTTCACCTCGTAGTGGTAGGACTGCTTGCCCCAGAGCAGCCCGGCAAACGCCTGCCGCTGCACATTCTGCACGTCTACACTTAGCTTTCCGCCGAGGCGTTGCACGTAAAACTCGTCCGCTTCTTTGATCCGCGTATCAAATGTTTCGCTGAAAGACGCCCCGAATATGGTTTCAGCGGTCTCACCGTGAGCCACTGGATTCCGGTTCGAGAGCCTAAGCCTGAGCGTCCAGTTTTGGCCAGAGGAGATTTCGGTAGCGTAGTGAGCCGCAACCTTCGTACCTGTTTGCGCCGGATTGACGGCGTCACGTTCACCGTTAATCAGATATCTATGGAACGCATCTTTTACGTAATGAGTTCCGTTTTTGGCGCCAAAAAGTCGCTCAAGGTTCGTCTCATTTTCGGTGAAAAGCAATTCCGGATCGCCCTCTGCCGTTAGCCAACGCTTCACGTAGTGGTATTCGGTTGCCTCAACCAAAGCGATGCCTTGCGGACATTTCACGCGCGCGGCGGCCGGTTTATCGTACGGTTCTCCCCAATCCCAACGATTGCGGAACCAAAGCGTCGGCAGGAGGTGCAACTTCGCCGCATCCGGCGAGCGATTCCAGGCTGTTACGCGGACGAGGATGTCTTCGGGCTCGGCCTTCGCATACTCGATGAAAATGTCGAAGTAACGATTCTCGTCGAAAATCCCCGTATCGATCAGTTCGAATTCGGGCTGCGAACGATCGCGCCTCGCGTTTTCCGCTACAAGTTGATCGTATGGATATGCAGCTTGGGGGTATTTGTAGAGATATTTGAGGTACGAACTTGTCGGCGTCGCGTCCAGATAAAAATAATATTCCTTTACGTCCTCGCCATGATTGCCTTCGCGGTTGGTGAGGCCGAAAAGCCTTTCTTTGAGGATCGGGTCCTTTTCGTTCCAGAACGCAAACGCGAGACAGATGTGCTGATGACGATCGCATATGCCGCCGATTCCGTCTTCCCCCCAGCGATAGGCGCGAGAGCGAGCCTGATCATGCGTTAGATAATTCCAAGCGTCGCCGTTTGGGCTATAATCCTCACGGACCGTCCCCCATTGGCGTTCGGAGAGATACGGGCCCCAGCGCTGCCAGTGAGCCTGTCGTGACGCCGTTGCCGCCAGCCTTTCGTCTTCCTTGGTGATCAATCGCGCTTCCTCTTGTCAGTGGCAGTTTATCAGGGGCAGCTCCTCGGGTCGCGAGCTGTTTGGCGATGTGTTTCGCCGCAACGACGATCTGGCAATCCTTGCGCATCTTTCTGTATTCTGAAAATTCGTTTTTGGGGGCCGCATCATCGCTGACGCTTCGACAAGCTATACCTCTCCAACTTCGCGAGAGCTGGATCTCTACCTCACGCGCACTCAGGTGCGCCCGTGGACGGTAATCCTATTCATAATGGCGACGGCAACGGCCGTCATTTCGCCGTTCTTTTTTCTTGGGAATCCCAGTGGTCACGACATTCAGTTCCACCTCAGCTCCTGGATGGACGTCTCCCGGCAATGGCACGAAGGAATTCTCTTCCCGCGCTGGTCTGAATGGGCAAATTGGGGCTACGGAGAACCGAGATTCATTTTTTATCCTCCGGTTTCGTGGCTGCTCGGCGCATTATTCGGTTCCATCTTGCCGTGGAAAATGGTCGAAGGCGCAATGATTTGGCTGACGCTCGTCATCGCGGGCTTTTCCATGTGGACTTTCGCTCGCGAATGGCTTTCCGGGCCTGCTGCAATCGTCGCCGCCGTTTTATTCGCTGCCGATCCATATCACCTCGTGACGCTTTATTACCGGAGCGACTTCGCCGAATTGCTGGCCGCCGCGCTCTTCCCGCTTCTTTTTTGGAGCGCGATTCATGTAGCGCGCGGTGAGAGACGTTATGTCCCCGCTTTGGCCGTAGTATTCGCGGTGATTTGGCTGAGCAATGCGCCGGCAGGCGTGATGGCCACGTATTCCGCTGTGCTCATACTTCTTGTCGCCTGCATTTTGGAACGCAAACCCGTGGGACTGTTGTGGGGTGCCCTTGCACTATTTTCCGGATTTGCGCTCTCCGCTTTTTATTTATTTCCGGCTGATTACGAACAACGCTGGGTACAAATTGCCGGCGCGCTCACCACGAGTCTTCAGCCGTCGCACAATTTTCTTTTCGCTCACAATAACGAGCTTGGCTTCGTTCAGTTCAATGCGCGCGTTTCTCGCGTGGCGACGGGAATGATTGTCGGAACTGTTATCGCGGGGGCCTTATTCGCTCGCCGGTTTCGTCATTCGCGGGCGCTCTGGTGGGTATTGATTGCGGCGGCAGGCGCTTCGATCTTTGTGATGGTTCCCCCGAGCCTTTTTCTCTGGCGGCTATTGCCGAAGCTCTGGTTTGTGCAGTTTCCGTGGCGCTGGCTCGATCTGCTGGCCGTTCCTTTAGCGCTGTTTATCGCGGGCGCTGCAGATAGTTTCAAAAAACGCTGGGCTTTCTGTCTTGTTTTCTTGATCGCTGCCGGCGCCGTGATCACGTGCGCCACTATCATCGTTCAGGACGCCTGGTGGGACGGAAAAGACGCGGCGTACATCGCGCGCGAGATACAAACCGCGCACGGGTTTGACGGAATGGACGAATACACGCCGCTCGGCAGCACGCATTGGGATTTGCCAGGCGCGCCGCAGACGGATGATAAGGACGCGCCGATTCCGCCCGAGACGCCTCGCGTTGAGGAAGAGGATCCCGATTCGGGTGACGTAGTGCCTGCAAGAGACGCAACCGTCACTTATCACATGTGGTCGGCGGACCACCGGAGCTTGAGCGTAGATGCGATGCGCGACGTTTCGATTGATCTCCGGCTGCTGAATTATCCGGCGTGGGTCGTTCGCGTGGATGGAGCGCGTGTGCAACCTGGGTATGAGCCGGACACAGGCCAAATGGTTCTCCCGCTTACCGCGGGAAATCACCGCATTGACATCGTTTTTCGACGTACATGGGACCGGACACTAGGAGGAGTGATCTCGCTGATTACCGCGCTGGTTCTTTTGTTTCTTGCGTTGGCATTTCGGAGAGGATCCACTGGGGAGACACGCCCGCCCCAAGCAGCACGCGTCGTTGCGCCGAAACCGTACGTGTCAGGGCCCCCGATTAGTGGCTGTGGGGGGATCGTCGGCGATTCTGGCGACGGATGCGAAATTTGCGCCAATTTTGGCGCGTTTGGCGCCATAAAACCGGCTTAAATGGACAAAAATGGTTCAAAATGGCCGCTTCGGCGCCTTAAAAAGAGTTAGTTCCCGAGAAGGAAGAATTCGAAGCGGGCTTGTACTTGTAAACGAATATCGATCGGAGTAAAAGCACTGTCGTGAAGGGCGGCCCCGGGTCGAGCGATTTGAGATCTGGTTGTCGCGAGGAGGAAGAAATGCCTGATGACGCGAAGAGTACGGTCAATTCGTCTGGAATGCTGGATCGGAGGAAATTTCTTGGCGTGGCGGCCGGAACTGCCGGCGCGATGCTGATCAAGCCGTCGCTGGTGCGCGGATCGGAGGCGAATTCGGCTGTGCGGATTGGCCTGCTCGGATGCGGCGGCCGTGGGACGGATGATGCCACGGTTTTTGTGGGCACAGGAAACGCGCGCGTCGTGGCGCTTGCGGACATGTTCCAGGACCAGCTCGATAAGGCGCACGCGCACTTCGACACGCTGCAACAGGCGCAGGGCTATGCGCCGCTGGATTCGTCGCAGCTTTTCGCCGGGCCGAATGCGTACCAGGAGATCGCCAACTCGAAAGAGATTGACGCGATTGTGATCGCCACGCCTCCGTACTATCACGTGCAGCACTTGGATACGGTGGTCAAGGCGGGCAAGCACGTGTATGTGGAGAAGCCGGTCGCCGTCGACGTGCCGGGCGCAAAGAAGGTGCTTGAAATAGGAAAGCACGCCGAGGGCAAATTGAGTCTCGACGTGGGATTTCAGATTCGCGAATGCCCGCCGTTTGTGGAGATGGTGAAGAGAATCCAAGCGGGTGCGCTCGGCGACATCGCTTGCGGCGAAGCGCATTACTTCGGCGGCTACATCAGCCGACCCGATTGGCCGAATGCATCGCCTGCGGAAAAGCGGCTGCGAAACTGGATTTACGACCGAACGCTCTCGGGCGACATCATCGTGGAGCAGAACGTCCACGTGATCGACATCTGCAACTGGATTCTGCAAGCGCATCCGCTGAAGGCTTCGGCGACAGGCGGCCGGCTGGGACGTCCGGAAGACGGCGATGTCTACGGAAATTACAACGTGATCTATTACTATCCCGGCGGAATCGACGTGACGTTCAGCTCGACACAATTTTCCAAGGGCTGGTCGGATATGAATGAGAGATTCTTCGGCACGAAAGGCACGTCGCAATCGCCTTACAGTGGACCCCTCGGCATTTGGGGCGATGAAGCCTGGCAACCGGATCTGGTGGTCGATCCGGTCACAGGTAAGCCTGTTTCCAATCTAAAGGAAGCTGATCCGGTGAAAAAGAAGGCTTTTGTGGACAGCATTACGAGCGGCAATTTCCACAATCAGGCGGCGCAGGGCGTGGAGACAGCAATTACGTGCATGATGGCCCGTGAGGCCGCATATAAGGGACACGAAGTGACGTGGGAAGAGATCAACAAGTCGACGGAGGTTTACGATCCGAAGATCGATTTGAGCAAGTTGACTTAGCCTCGTTGCGTGATCATTGAAACTCTCCTTGGAATTCCCTAGAATATTCCGAGGAGAGTCCTATGGCGACATTATACGTCGAAAACGTGCCTGACGACCTTTATAAGGCGTT
>DATEME010000599.1:0-3413 GCA_035275865.1 Candidatus Acidiferrales bacterium
CCTTCCGTTTTTCCTTCCGCCGCCACAGGAGCCTGCATGTCCGGACGCGTCGGCATAAATTGCGCCGTCAGCGCGCGCCCCGCAAACGGCTTTTCCGGATGCAGCGCCTGCCAGTCGCCTTGAAATTGATTCTGGTAGCCATGCCCGCGCAAATAATCCCACACGTCCTCGATCGAGACGTCCAGGGCCCGCACGAGCAAATCGTCCGCCACCTTCGGCCGCCCGTCTGGAAAGCGCGGCCCGGTCCAATCGGAGGTGTAAAATAAAATCTGTTCTTTCGTCTGCTTCACCTGCGCGCTCGCAGGCGTTACGGCGCCGATCGTCATCGCAAAGCAAGCGAACAGCACAATCAAAAGTCCCTGTTTCATACGTCCCTCCCCGCGCGCGCACGCCAATTTCGCTCGTCAAAACGCATCTTTCCGGCGCGCAAACCCGCCACATTCTGCGAGCCGCATCCGCGCAAGTCAACTTACTTCAGCGGAGTCACTTTGCCGGGATCGACGCGGTAATCGATATAGCTCACCGGCCCATCGATCGACGTGAACCGGTGCGGCATGCCCGCCGGAATCACGACCACGTCACCCATCCCCACTCGCCGGCTCGTTCCGCCCTGGATTCCCGTTCCGCGCTCGCTCGGCCCGATCTCGGGAAGTCCCGTAGCGGTGCCAAACGGCTTCGGTTCCGTTAAAGTGCCGCCGGTCTCGAGCATCCCGCTTCCCTCCGTGATGTAATAAATCTCCGTGACTTTCTCATGCAGAATGGCGTCATGTGTTTCCGCCGTCAGCCGTCGCACCAGCGCGACGCCGACGTTCGAATTCCCCGCGTCCACCGAACGCATCGTGAGATCGAACGTTCCCGGTATCGCCCCTGGAGTCGGCTTCGCGTCCTTCATCGCATTCTTCATCTCAGCCGAATTGACCACTACAGCGCTCGCCGGCACCGCCGCAGCCTTAGCCGGCCGCGCCACACCAAAAAAGAACAAAAGAAAAATCAGATTCAGCATTTTAAGCCTCCGAGATCGCTAACCTAACCCTCAGCCGCCGCGATATTACACAATATTCGCTCTTTTGCGCGACCGGCTTTCGACCAGACACGCGCTAGTCGCTTTGGCTGTTCTCCTTCACATCCTCTGCCTCCTATACCTCCTTTACCTCCTCTCAATAACCTGCTAAAAACTCTCGCGACTCAAAACACTCCCGGAGGAAGTCAGCGTGAACTCTTCACCATTCGTCGGCGAATTCATGGGCACAATGGTTTTGATTCTTCTCGGCGATGGCGTTGTCGCCAACGTCCTCTTGAAGCGCTCGAAAGCTGAGGGCGCGGGTTGGATGGTCATCACCGCTGGATGGTGCTTCGCCGTCATGGGCGGAATTTTCACAGCGGTCGCGTGCGGCAGCAGCGACGCCTACTTGAATCCCGCCGTCACGCTCGGCTTCGCCATTGCTGACGGACATTACTCGAAGCTGATCTCTTACACCGTCGCCGAACTTCTGGGCGCATTCGTGGGAGCGGTTCTCGTGTGGCTGCACTTCATGCCGCACTGGAAGGAGACGCCGGACACGTCGTCAAAGCTCGCCTGTTTCTGCACGATACCCGCGATTCGCAATCGGGCCGCAAATCTGGCCAGCGAAATCATTGCGACTGCCGTTCTCGTATTCGTCGCAGGCGCAATCGTGTCGAAGGCCGTCGCTTCGCCGTCCGCGCTGCCGCCGGGGCTCGGCGCGTATCTCGTAGCCAGCCTGATTTGGGGCATCGGCCTCTCGCTCGGCGGCACCACCGGATACGCAATCAATCCCGCGCGCGATCTTGGCCCGCGCATCGCTCACGCCGTCCTGCCCATCGCGGGAAAGGGCAATTCAGACTGGTCCTACGCGTTCGTTCCCATCGTCGGCCCGGCAATCGGCGCAACGGTAGCCGGAGCCCTCATCCGCGTGCTCATCCTGAAGCTCTAAAAGCAGCCCCGCTATCCGCCCGGCGAAACCGGAAATAGCGCGGCGTGCCGCTCGGCTAAATACACTCCGCCAACGACCAACGCCGCCCCGGTTAACAAATGCCCGCTCGGCCGCTCATTGAGCAACGACACCGCCAGCACAATCACTACCGGCACCTGCAAGTAATTCACGCCGGCCACGCGCGAGGCATCCACATGCCGCAAAAGCCAGTTGAACATCGTGTACGAAATCACCGACGCGAACACCGCCATGTAAATCACACCGCTCCATCCGACCCATCCCACGCTTTTCCAATCGAGCGCGATTCCCTGCCGCACGGCGAGCGGCGCGTACAAAATAGCTGCCACTACCGTCATGTACGTGTTCACGGCCACCGCGTCGTAGTGTTCGCCGACGGCCCTTGTCGCCGCGCGCTTTCCGAGCACCGCATACGTCGAATATCCCATCACGCATCCCAGCGTCAGCAAATCGCCCGTGTGAAACGACGTTTGCCCCGCCGCGCGATCCGTCTCCAGCAGCACCACCCCCGCAAACGAGATCACCATCCCCACCAGCTTAGCCGTCGTAAACCGTTCCAATTTTAGGGCGCTCGCAAAGAGCAGCACAATGATCGGATCGAGTGCGATGAGAATTACGGCGTGCGACGACGTCGTGTAATTCAATCCGACCGTGAAGCAGCCCTGGTTGATGGCGACGCCGAACAGCCCCAGCCCGAAAAACGTCCATAGATCGCGTCGCCGTAGCGGCGCACGCTCTCGCGAAAAATAAATCGCCAGCATGCACGCCGCCGCCAGCTCGATCCGAAACGACACAAGCGAAAGCGGATCGATGTGCCGCAGCGCGAGCTTGCCCGCCACGTAATTTCCAGACCAGATCGCCAGCATCGCGCCCAGCGAAAACGTTATCGTGCCGCGGCTCGGCTCGCCCGTGGATAACCCTGAAGATGTCGCAGTGGAAGTACTCAAGACCGAAATATGTTACCCGAAAATGCGCTCAGTTCAGCAAGGCCGATGTTGCTTCCTGGAAAATGATTGAGACTCGCTCAGGAAAAATGGCTACAGCAAATCCCCGCTGTCCCGCGCGAGTGCCGAATGTTAACTTCAAAGCTGGAGGTGACTTATGAAGTTCGCTTCATTCGTTATAGGGATGGGAGCAGGAGCCGCGCTCGCGGTGCTCTTCGCGCCCCGATCCGGCGAAGAGACGCGCGCTATGATCTCTGACAAAGCCAGAGAAGGCCGTCGATACGCCGAAGAGAGGGCTCGAGAGCTTCGCGACATGGCCGGCGACAAGGCTGCCCAGCTGCGCGACATGGCTAGCGATGCCGTCGAGCGTAGCAAGGAAGCCATCAGCCGGCCTAAAAACGCCGTCTCTGCCGCCATACAGGCCGGCAAGGAAACCTACAATCGGGAAGTTCAGAAAGCATCCTGACGGCACTCCTCTCGCACCCAGCCCGCGAGGCTC
>DATEME010000600.1:0-1967 GCA_035275865.1 Candidatus Acidiferrales bacterium
CGTTCGCGGGTCCAGCGATTGCCATTGCCCGTGACGAGGCCATTCCGGTTCAGGATGCCGGCGATGAGGTCGTCATCGGCGATCAATACAGATCCTATGCAGGAGGGCGGCAAAACTCTGGTAAGTCGACGTCGCCCACCACTGAGCCGAGGGAGCGACCAATGCATCACGCTACCACTCTTCCTGTTTCAGAGCAGACCTATAACCAGGGAGACGCTGCCATTTTGTTCGTCTCGTTAGAGCTGAGTCGTTCGACTTGGGTTGCAACGTCATTGACGCTCGGCAGCAGGAAGATGTCCAAGCACACGCTCGCCGGCGGTAACGGGCGCAAACTGCTCGACCTTCTTGCGCGGTTGAAGAGCAGAGCCGAGCAGCGCGTCGCAGCGCCGGTCAAGGTTGTAGCGATCCAGGAGGTCGGGCTCGATGGTTTCTGGATTCATCGCTTGCTCGAGGCCAACGGCATTGAAAGCCATGTCGTCGATCCTGCGTCGATTGCTGTGCCTCGACGCCACCGCCGCGCCAAGACCGATGCGATCGACGGGGAGACCCTGCTGCGAACGCTGATGGCCTGGCAGCGCGGCGAGCCGCGGGTCTGCGCCATGACAGTGCCGCCAAGCCCTAGCGAAGAGGACCGCCGTCGCGTCTCGCGCGAGCGCGCGACGCTGCTGCGCGAGCGCATTCGGCACACGAACCGCATTCGAGGACTGCTGTTCGGCCAGGGGATCACCAACTACAATCCGCTTCACAAAAACCGCCGAAAAGGTCTGGAAGAACTGCGAACCGGAGATCGACACCCGGTGCCACCACACCTCAAGGCGGAGATTCTTCGCGAGATCGACCGGCTCGAGTTGGTGTTACGACAAATCGAAGAAGTCGAAGCTGAACGCGATGAAATGTTGCGGTCGGCACAAGCGGGCTCTCCGGTCGCACTGCTGATGCAGCTCAGGGGCATTGGCGCGGAGTTCGCTTCCGTCCTCTACCTTGAGGGTTTGTTCCGCCACTTTGAGAACCGACGGCAATTGGCGGCCTATGCCGGCCTGGCTCCCAGTCCATGGCAGAGTGGCAGCGTCGACCACGAACAAGGCATCTCGAAAGCAGGCAATCCGCGTCTGCGTACCACAATGATCGAGCTTGCCTGGATGTGGGTGAGATACCAGCCCGCCAGTGCTCTCAGCTGTTGGTTCCGCCAGCGGGTCGGCTCCGAGCGCGGCCGAATCCGCCGCATCTCGATCGTCGCACTCGCCCGCAAACTGCTCATTGCCCTCTCGAGATATATCAACCATGGCGAGATCCCGGCGGGCGCTGTCGTAAAGCCACTCTGAGACATCCCGGAAGGCGGAAGCATTATCGCGAGTTCCACGAGGCCTGATCAGCCACGTAGGATCCGGGCAGGCGGACCGTCGCAAACAGTGGCTGTAATATGCCGTAATACAGGGTGGATCCGCTCTCCCGAGCCCGATGACCTTAAGAATGAGGGATTATGGTGCTAGCCGCCCTAGAGCGGCAACCGAATGTGAGGTTCTGCAGGCATCAAAGCCCGCAGTCCACAATGGGCTCGAGCCACGGATCCGATACAGCAGCCAGCAATACCCTGTGGATTTGCCGCTACGCTTGGACGACGCTGCCGCGTCGCCCACAACTCCACAGGGCCAACCTCAGTAGCATTGCTTATGAAATATAAAAGGAGCTGCGGCTGAGCCGGAGTACCGGTGAGCAACGAGAGCACGCGTCGTCGGGCAATGCTCGACGTCTCGGGAACGTCGTCGATGCGGCAATATTCCCGGTCACATCATAACGGCGGGGGCCTTGACCGTCCCGCCCTCATGTGAAGCGGTTGCCTACTTCCCCTTCGTATTGGACGTTGAGCTTGCGGCCAAGGAAAGTAGCAATGTTGTCGGGTTTGACGGTGTGGATAGCCGTCCGGGTCAAGTTGCCGTAGATCGCCGCGAGATCCGCCTGCTTACGGA
>DATEME010000601.1:0-2594 GCA_035275865.1 Candidatus Acidiferrales bacterium
AATTCCAGGGAAGTCGTTACACCGTCGTGCGCCTGGAATTCATAATTGCGTTCTTCTTGTCCGTGTTCGTGCATGTCGATGAATCCGGGAGCAACCACGAGGCCCTTTGCGTCGAGCATTGTTCTCCCGCCAAGCGGCGCCGCAGAAATGGCTGCGATCTTGCCGCCTGTGATGCCCACGTTGCGAACGGCGTCCAGCCGCGTTTCAGGATCCATCACGCGGCCGTTGGCGATCACCACATCGTAATGCTGAGCTTGCGGCGAAGTTTGCCCGCGCGCTCGCAGCGCACCGAATATCGACAGCGCCCCGATGGCCGCAAACACACCGGCATCTGCGGCGCGCTTGCTGAGACGGCCGCGAATCAGCCCAAACATCCTCTTGCTGTGCATGGAATTTCTCCTGCTTCTGGCTCGGCATCATATAGCTCGCCACGCTTTCTGCACAATGAATTTGCCGAGACGGCGCAACATTCGAAAACGCGTCGTCTCGTATCCGCATTGGCCGATTCCAGTGCTTGACAGTGCTTTGCGCGCTCGCTACAAAGGACTTATGGCACAAACAATCATGATTTTCGATTTCGGGACGAACGAAGAAGCCGCGCAGCAAGCGCGTCATAAGATTGAAGGTTGGAAGCAGGGATTCCGCCTCGGCGACAAGATGGTGGTGAAATTCGAGCGTGAAGAGACGGCCGCAGGCGCATCAGCTTCAAATTCGGAAGAAGACGGCGAAGCCAGGGAAGCCGTCGCAGAGAAGAAACCGGCGAAGAATCAGAAAGCGAAAAAAGCGTCGGCCAAGCAGAGCAAGGAAGCTGAGGAGACGGAGAAGGAGGAACCTGCGGGACGCGTGCGCGTGTTCGTGCGCCTCGGCTTTTCCGATCACGAAAAGCTCTCGCAACAGCGCTGGCTGGATCGGATTCCGGCCGAGGAGCCTTTCAAATCCGCCAAAGGCGAGACGATTCGCCACAGCGATCCTGATTTTGCCAAGTCGGCCGAGCTTTTTGAGTCACTGGATTAGGCCTCCTGCTACAGCTTAACTGTCGTTTCCCGGACCATCTCGAAATTGACCACTATCGGAGGGACAAGATGAAGCGCACCCTGAGCGTCTTGATGGCGATGGCGTTTTCCGTGATGGTGTTCAGCGTGCCGGCAGGCGCGCAGCAGCAGGCCGTGCCTCCTTCGCCGATCAGGCTCGAGACGAATGGAGGAGTCGTGACGGTAACGCCGATTTACCACGCCAGCGCGGTCATTCAAGCCGACGGCAAGAATATTTATATCGATCCCGCCAAGCCCGGCGATTTCTCCGGACGGCCCAAGGCGGATTTGATCCTGATCACGGATATCCATGGCGATCACCTGGATCCGGCGCTGATCACCACGCTCAGCAAGGACGGTACGGAGGTGATGGCGCCGCCCGCCGTGGTGCAGACCGTAAAGCAGGCGACTCCGATCGGTAACGGCGAAACGAAAACGTGGGGCGGTTGGACGATTGAAGCGATTCCCATGTACAACATGGTGCGCGGACCGGCGCCCGGCCAGCTCTATCACACGAAGGGACGCGGAAATGGTTACGTTCTGAGCTACGGCGGAAAGCGAATCTATTTTTCAGGCGATACGGAAAACATTCCCGAAATGCGGGCTCTCAAGAATATCGACATTGCGTTCGTCTGCATGAATCTGCCTTATACCATGCCGCCCGACGAAGCCGCGCAGGCCGTGAAGGCCTTTCATCCCAAGGTTGTGTATCCGTACCACTACCGTGGTTCCGATCTGAGCGTATTTCAGAAAGACTTAGAGGGAACGGGTATTAAGGTCGAGCTCGTGGACTGGTACGCGAACGTAACGCATTAAAGCGCTGCTGCATTAAAAACTAGCCTGCCATACCCAAAAGCGCCAGGAAGAAGTGGCTGCGGCGTGACTTCAGCCACGACACAAGTAGCAGAGAGAGAGCAGTGGGGCTTTTGGCCCCTGAAGTACCTCGGCCAGTAGTTGCGGCACAAACTCGCAAGAGCAGCTAAAAATTAAGGTGGTAGCGGTAGACGCGGGCCTTCTGCGTATCGAGCACAAGGAGGTCGTTTGCGGGCGTAACCGCGATGGGCGGGACGGTGCGGCGGTCTTCGCCGAGTTGGCCTGAAAGATCGAAGTCGCCCTTGGGTTTGCCGTCGACCGTCCAGACGTGAAGAGTCTTGCCGTCCGAGTCCATCTGGAAAATGTAATTTGACGAGATCGCGAATTGCTTGCCGATGCGATCTGATGGCGGATCGGGCGCCGCGCTGTGGGGTTCGGACGCATTGTTGGAAGGCGGGTCGGCCTGCGACTCGGCACCAAGCGTGATTTGCGACGTCAAACTGCCATCCACAAACCGCAGCAATGAATTCGCGCTAAGACCGCCGACGAAAATGGCATTCAATGGTCCGGACGTGACGGAAGTCGGCCGGCCGGGGCCTATGGGCGCGGCCATCCCCGGTTTCCAAGTGTGTGCGAGACGGAATCGCGGGTTGAAATCGTAGAGCTTGGCCGCGTTCACGTCGAGGATGTCCACGGAGCCGGCGTCATCCACGGCAACATCCAGCGTGTTTTCCGCGTTGCCCCGCCCTG
>DATEME010000602.1:0-2539 GCA_035275865.1 Candidatus Acidiferrales bacterium
GGCTCGTCCGCGAAGCGGCGAGCCGAAGGATCCCTCTTGCCTTCCTCCTCACCGGGCAACGTCAGATTTATGGTTTTCGTTGTCGAAGAAGATTGATGGTATCCGCAAGCGCCGAGCCGCCCGAACCACCATTCGTCGCCCTGCCGTTGGCTCCGGAATCATCAGCTTCGACCTTGTCTCCTTCGCCCGGCGCGAGGAAAAGATTCGTTTCCACTCCATGCTGTTTCGTATAAAGGTCGTAATAGCGTCCGCCCTGTGCAAAAAGCGACGCATGAGTGCCGCGTTCGATGATGCGCCCACGCTCGACTACCAGGATTTCATCGGCGCGCCGCACAGTGGAAAGTCTATGCGCGATCACGAAAGTCGTCCGCCCGCGCATCAGGTAGCGCAATCCTTCCTGAATCAGCGCCTCCGATTCCGAATCGAGGCTTGAGGTCGCCTCATCGAGAATCAAAATCCGCGGATCGGCCAGAATCGCCCGTGCAATCGAAACGCGCTGCTTCTGCCCGCCGGAAAGCTTCACACCGCGCTCGCCCACCACCGTGTCATATTTCAGCTCAAAATTCTCCGCGAACTCGTCCACCCGCGCGATCCGGCACGCGGCCAAAATCTCCTCTTCGGTCGCGTTCGGCCGTCCGAATGCCACATTCTCGCGGATCGTTCCATCAAAAAGAAAAGTCTCTTGCAGCACCACGCCAAGCTGCGAGCGATAGGAATCCAGCCGCACAGTCGAAAGATCGACGCCATCCACCAGCACTCGCCCGCTCGCCGGATCGTAAAACGCGGCGATTAAACCAATGATCGTCGATTTTCCAGCGCCCGAAGGCCCCACCAGCGCCGTCACAGTGTCCGGCTGCGATTCGAAGCTCACATCGAAAAGCACCTGCTTGCCCGTATCGTACGAAAAGTCCACGTTCTCAAAAATCACGTGGCCTTCCACGCGATCGAGCCGCACGGTGCGATTCGGATCCACGTCTTCGATCTGCTCGCTCAACACCTCGCGCGTGCGCTCCAGTCCCGCCATCGCCTCGGTCATCTGCGGCCCGATTCCCACAATCGACATGACTGGCGCCATCAGAAACGCCATGAATGCCATGTACGTTATCAATTGGCCCGCGGTCATAACGCCGGCCTCAATGCGCCGCGTGCCCATATACATAATTACGGCCGTCACGATGCCCGTCAGAACGGTACCCGAGAGCGTCATCAGAGACGTAGCCGTCAGCGTCTGGAGAACATTGTCGAGAAGCCGCTTTACTCCGGCCTGAAACACCTGTTCTTCGCGCTCTTCGGCGTGATAACCCTTCACCACGCGCACGCCGCCGAGCGATTCTGTGAGCCGGCCCGTCACTTCCGCGTTGATCTTCGGGCGCGCGCGGAAAATCGGCCGGATCGTCTTGAACGCATAGAACATCCCGAACCCAAAAATGACGAGCGCAACGGCGGCTGCGCCAGTCATCGCCACACTTGTACGCAACAGAATAAAAAGAACGAAAATTGCCGTCAGAATCCCGCCCACAAAATCCACCAGGCCGGTGCCGATCAGGTTCCGGACGCCTTCCACATCGCTCATGATGCGCGAAACGAGCACGCCTGACTTGTTCGTGTCGTAATAAGTGACGGGCAAGCGCCCAATGTGGGCTTGCACCTTCACACGCAGCTCATTGATAAGCCGCTGCGAGGACTTCGAGAGCAGTTGCGTCAAGGAATACGAAGTTATGCCCTGAACGATCGTGGCGCCGGCAATCGCGAGGACCAGCGGGCCCAGGATCCCGTACTGCTCCTTGTGCACCACATCGTCCAGCAGGTATTTCAACGAATCCGGAAGGACCAGCCCGGCCAGTCTATTGATGACCATCAGGCCAAAGCCCAATGAGAGCACGCCCCAGCGCGGCGCGATCAGTTTCCATGCCTCGCGCGAAAGCTTATAGACGCGTTTCTTTTGTTGCGGCTGTGTGTCCACTGCGAGGGCACGGGAGGCATGGCCCTCCCCCATGTGACGCGGAGCCGATCGGACTTGTCCTGAACCGGAAATTCTCATCGACGAACGCTCTCATCCCCTGAAAATTAGGGCAATGCACCCGCAATGTGGAGGACTCCCAAGAGTCTATAGAATTCGATGTGGATACGCGATCCCGGGTGCATCTATTTCGGTGCCACGGCGTCGGTGGGCTTGCCGTTGGGCACGATATCCAAATACTTCACGAAAACGACTTCGTTCTGAGCCTCGTTGTAGAGCAGCTCATCCGCCTTTGCCGTCGCCAGCACGAGCCCGAACCCTCCCGGCCGCAGACCCTTGCGCCGCCGAATGCCTTGATGCTCGGTCGGCTCGCCATTATGGGCAATCGCGGCGTGGCGCAGATCCGCAAACCGAAAACCGCGGCCCGGGTCGGCAATCCGGTACAGCAGCATGTGCTTGGCCCGCAGATAAGACACCTGAACCTTGCGGTGCGGATCGAGCTGCCCGCCCCATTCGATCGCATTGAGCAGAAGCTCGTGAAATACCTGTCCCACGGTCGCGCGTGTTTCCGCGGGCAGG
>DATEME010000603.1:0-11136 GCA_035275865.1 Candidatus Acidiferrales bacterium
CCAATGGGTCGTCTCCCTCTACTTACAACCCGTCCGGTGGCGCGTCGAATTCGTATGGCTCGCAGCCCGCGTACTCTCCCGCAAGCTCAAACGCGCCCAGTGCGTCGATGCCTCCGATTTCCGCCGATACGCTCTATCACAATGCCCTGCGCGACTACACAACAGGAAATTACGATCTCTCGCGCCAGGAATTCTCCGACTACATCGGCCATTTCCCGTCTTCGGATTTGGCCTCGAATTCCCAGTTCTATCTCGGCGAAATTTTCTACGCACAGCACGATTACAGGAACTCGATCAAAGCCTACGATCTCGTGCTCTCAAAATATCCGCAGAGCATCAAGCAGGCCGCGGCTCTGCTCAAGAAAGCGGAAGCGGAAAATGAGCTCAGGGAAAAAACTTCCGCTATCCGCGACCTGCGCGAAGTCGCCCACCGCTTCCCGGGCTCGGACGAATCGCGCCGCGCCCGAGCGATCCTGCAAGGCATGGGCGTTTCGGCCACGGCGCCGCACTGATTTCGAGAACGCCACGCTGCCACGCCGGCATCGCTAGGCGCGTAGCGTGTCCGGCTGCCAGTTCTGCACCATCTTCTTGATGGCAGTCCGGTCGTTCAGCTTCTCGTCCAGAACTTTCCTCGCCAGTCCGGGCAGCTCGGCATCTCCCGCAAACCGCAGCGCAATCAGTTGGCCCGCCGTGAACTCCGGTATGCGATCCTGCAAATCGTCTGGTAGGAATTCCCGCAAACGCAATCTCATCTCGAGCCGGATCACCCGGTCCTGCACGGTAAGCGCAAAGAGCCTGGCATACGTGAACGCAATCACCAGTGCGATTGCCACCAGCAATGAAAGGGTGTTCTCTGCCGAAAAGTGGCGAATCACCCTCACGATGGCCCATATCGCATTGAGGAAAAAAATCGGAAGGGCCACGAGATGAAAAGCGGGTACGGTCCTTCTGTGGTTCTTGAAATTCTGAGCCATAGATCTCCTCCAAGTGGGGATACGTCTGATTGACGCAGATAGTATCAGGAAACCGGCAAGGCGGATGCCACAAAGAAGTAAAAACCGTCCGTTCCGCAAGACGATTTCGTTGCGCCCGTTGCGCGCCCGTCGTACACTCGCCGCAAGCCATCTTTCCACGTGGAGGTTCCTCGATGAAAACCTCAACCCGGCGGCAATTCATCCAATCCGTTTCAGTAGCGGCAACTGCCGCCCTGGCAGCGCGTTCTGCTCGTGGTTGGAACTTTTCGTCCGGGGCGCCGCAAACCGCCGAGCCGCTCCCGCTATTCGCCTACTCGCAAATCCAACTAACCGACAGCCTTCTCCGCCGCCAATTTGACGAAAATCATCAGCGCTTCCTCAACCTCGATGAAGACGCCATGCTCAAGCCCTTCCGCCAACGCGAAGGTTTACCCGCGCCCGGCCCGGACATGGGCGGCTGGTATGACAACAGCGACGACTATAACCCGCGCGGCAATTCTCACGGATTCATCCCCGGTCATTCCTTCGGCCAATACGTCTCCGCCCTTGCGCGAGCCTATGCCGTCACGGGCGACAAACCCACGCAAGCCAAAGTCCAGCGGCTCGTTCGTGCCTACGGCGAAACCGTCGAACCCGCCGGCAAGTTCTACAAAGACTATCGCCTGCCCGCATACACCTTTGACAAAACCTGTTGCGGCCTCATCGACGCGCACGAATTCGCCGCCGATCCCAATGCTCTCGATGTGTTAAAGAAGAGTACGGACGCCGTGTTGCCGTATCTTCCGGAAAAGGCGCTCAGCCGCGCCGAACAAGCCGCTCGTCCGCACAAAGACGTTTCCTACACCTGGGACGAAAGCTACACGCTGCCCGAAAATTTCTTCCTCGCCTACCGACGCAGCAACGATGCGCGCTATCGCGAACTCGGCGAGCGCTTCATCTATCATGAGTTTTACGATCGTCTCGCGGCCAACGACAACGCGTTCCCAGGCATGCACGCGTATAGTCACGTCAACACGCTAAGTTCCGCCATGCAAGCCTACTTGGTTTTGGGCGACGAAAAATACCTGCGCGCCGCAACCAACGGTCTCCGCATGGTTCAGGAACAGAGCTACGCGACCGGAGGCTGGGGACCGAACGAAGCTTTTGTTGAGCCCGGAAAGGGACTGCTCGCCGCCAGCCTCGACAAAACGCACGCCGCGTTCGAGACCCCCTGCGGCGCCTACGGCCATTTCAAAATCGCGCGCTACTTGCTTCGCACCACGCGCGATTCGCGCTACGGTGACAGTATGGAACGCGTGCTCTACAACACCGTCGCGGGCGCGAAACCGATTCTCGCCGACGGCACGAGTTTCTACTATTCCGATTACAACAACAAAAACGCCAAAAAAGTCTACTACGGCGCGAAATGGCCGTGTTGCTCCGGCACATTTCCTCAACTCACCGCCGATTACGGCATCAGCTCTTACTTCCCCGCGCCAGATGGCATTTACGTGAATCTTTACGTGCCTTCACGCGTCACGTGGTCGCAAAACGGTGGAAACTGCACGCTCACGCAAAAGACTGCCTATCCGAACTCCGACACAACTGAACTTGCTCTCCAGATTGCTCGGCCCGAAACGTTCGCGATCTATCTCCGCATACCTGCCTGGACGGACAAGCACACAACCGTCTCCATAAACGGCAAGCACGACAAAACGGCCATCATGCCGGGGACTTTTCTCGCGCTCCGTCGCGAATGGAAAAACGGCGATCGTATCGAGCTAAGAATCTCGAAGCCCATTCGTCTGGAAGCCGTCGACGCGCAGACTCCCGCTCTCGTCGCGGTTATGCGCGGCCCGCTCGCGTTCTTCGCGATAGGAAACGTCCCTGCGCGCACCACGCGCCGCCAATTGCTCGCAGCATCGCAAGTCTCGCAATCATCGGACGACTGGCAGGCCGATATCGACGGCGAACAACTCACTCTGCGCCCGTTCACCGCAATCGCCGACGAAACCTATCGCCTGTATCTCCCGGTCGAAAGCTGAACGGTTCAGCGTCCGGCAAACGCATGCGTGCCGTGCGTAACCGCGGCTCCGGCTCGCAACGCCGCCGCGACCGCCACGACTTCCGCGATTTCCGCATCCGTTCCGCCGGCCTCGCGCGCTCGCTTCGAGTGAATGTCGATGCAATACGGACATTGCGTCGTAAAGGCCACCGCCAGCGCCATCAGCTCCTTGTACTTCACCGGAATCGCGCCGTCTGCCATGGCGGCTTTGTCAAACGCCCAAAACGCTTTCATCGCTTCCGGAGCGCTCGCATCGATGATTTTCAGCCGGCTCAGATTCTTCAGATCGTACATGTTGTCGTGCCTCCCTCAAGGTCCACGCAGCATATTACAGACCGCAATTTGGCCCAACTGCTTGCTACCCGTGAATTACACCGGTATTCCGCACGAAGCGAGGATCCTGCTGTTGCCTACGAATCGGATCGCTCGCTGCTGCGCAAAAGTTCTTGCAGCCGCAGCACCAGCGGAAATTCCGCCGGATGCATCTTCACCTTCGCCTGCGCCACGCTGAAAAATCCCGCCTGATCGATTTCCGGAAACTCCCCCTGCCGTCCCGATTTCGGCGGCCACTCGATCGTGAAAGTATTGCTCTTCAGCGCCGATGGATCGCAATCGCCCTCAAACGCCCAAGCGTAAATCGTTTTCCCGCTCTTTTGCTTCACGCTGCCGAGAGCCAGAAACTCTCCCTCGGGCTTCAAACCGGTTTCTTCCTCAAATTCCCTCTTCGCGCCGGCTAACGGTTCCTCGCCCGCATCCAATTCGCCTTTCGCAATAAACCACGCGCCCTCGTCCTTGCTTCGCCAAAACGGCCCGCCGGGATGCACCAGCAGCACCTCCAATTTGTCATGCTGCATTCGATAAAGGATCAGTCCCGCGCTCGTCTTAGCCATCGCACTCTTTCTTGCCCCGTCAACGGGCGCCTCTGATTATTTCTGTCGTCATCCCGAGCGAAGCGCCGAAGGTCCGCCGTGGCGGGAAGGACCCCTCTTGCTCTTCTCTAAATTCGAACGGCGCCCGTTTCGCACCACAAAACCGTGCTCGCGGCACTTCCCTCACTCAAACTCACTCATCTGGTATATAAACGTCTCCGCAATCCATCCGCGAAACCGAGGAACGCATGAAGAAACTCGCCGCAGCCTCAATCATCGCATTTCTCAGCATAGCAGTCGCACTCGCCGCTCCGGCAGCCACCGCGCAATCCTTTGACTGCAATCTCGCAAACTATAAGCCCGTCGAAGGCCTCCAAGCCGCCGTTTCCGCAGGCGCGCTCGAATTCACATGGCAAGGCGAACACGGCCAGGATCTTCGAGCCGAATTCACCATTCGCGATGGCCAGCCGACCATCCTAGAACTCGCCGCGCGCAAGAGCGCCGCAGCGCCATGGATCGTCCTCGCCAAAAACGTCGCCCCCGAATTTCACACCACCGCCGGCCGCCGCCGCATGTCCATCGCCCAAGCAAACATCTTCAAAAGCGTCGGTATCGCCGTCACACCCGAACTCTACGACAAAGAAAAGTGGTTCACTTTTTGGGACGCGCCTCTCGTCGTCCCCGGAGTTCCCGGCAAAGGCGATTCCGCCCCGCTTCCACGCAGCCCTGACGAAATCCATCGCGACACGGCAACCTTCCAATCCACCAGCTGCCAAGTCGCCACGCAAGGAAATCAGCTCTCCGTCACCTTCAACGGTCTCCGCATGGGCATCTTCAATGGTGATCTCGCCTTCACCGCATACAAAGGCTCGAATCTACTCCGTCAGGAAGCCATCGCCAGCACCCAAACGCCCGCCGTCGCATACATCTACCAGGGCGGCTTGAAAGGCTTCGATCTCAACGCCAATTCCAAAATCGTCTGGCGCGATACGGCTCGCATGTGGCAGGAATACGAATTCGGCGGCGCGCCGAATCAGGATCCCGTCAACCTCCGCGCCCGCAATCGCCTCCTCATCCTCGACGCTGAATCCGGCACTAATGCAAACGCCGGCTCGCTTGCCGTCTTCACGCCGCCGCACAAATTTTTCTTCGCGCGTGAAAACGAAGTCAATCTCGGCTTCGTCTACTACCGCAAAGACAGCAACAACTCCTTCGCACTCGGTGTGATGTGGCCCGAGCGCGGCGAAGGCTATCAGCCCTGGGGCGTCACCGATGCCGAATGGAAGCGCCGCACAGGCGTAGCCGAAAACGAATGGGACAATTACGCCCTCTTCAATGCGCCGCCGGGCACGATGCAGCACATGGCGGTCTATTATTACCTCAGCCCGGAAGATGACCACGCCACACAATCCGCCGTCCTCGCCTACACGCATGGCGACGTCTTCAAACCGGTCCCCGGCTTCAAAGTGATGACCGGCCACTACCATCTCGATCTCAACGAAATGCTTCGCGACCGCGACACGCTCGACTATCGTCCGCCGTGGGTCTCCGTCTTCCGCGGCCTCGGCGTGAACATCGTCTATCTCGGCGATTTCCACGACGATTCGCATCCCAGCGATCCCGGCCCGGTTCGCTTCGCCGAAGAGAAAGTCTATTTCGAGGGATCGCAGCGCCTCTCAGACAAGGATTTCCTCGTCATGCCCGAAGAGGAACCCAACGTCTATCTCGGCGGCCACTGGTACATCATGTTTCCCAAGCCGGTCTATTTTTCGCACGCCGTTCCGCGCCCTGCGAACCAGCAGTTCATGGAAAACGATCCGCAATACGGCGCGGTCTATCACCTCGGCTCAGCCGCGGACGTGCTGGACATGATCAATCGCGAACACGCCATCATCTGGACCGCGCATCCCCGCACCAAGAATTCCTCTGCCTATCCAGACGCCTACAAAGATAAAGATTTCTTCCAGAGCGACCGTTTCATCGGCGCGTCCTGGGAGTCGCTGCCCGTCGATCTTTCCGAAAAGCGCCTTTGCGAAGTTCGCTGCTTCACCACGCTCGACAATATGTCCAACTGGGCGCCCAAGCCGAAATTCATGATCGCCGAGGGCGACACCTATACGAAATCGCCTGACGACGAAACCTACGCTTCAGTCACCGTGAATTATCTGAAGCTCGATCGCCTTCCCGCTTACAACGAAAGCTGGGCGCCAATCGTCGAAGGAATTCGGACCGGAAATTTCTTCGATACCACCGGCGAAATTCTCTTCCACAATTGGGCCGTCGAAGGCAGCGGCGCGCATCGCACCTACAACGCCGATATCGAGTACACTTTCCCGCTCGATTTCGCCGAGCTCGTCTGGAGCGACGGCGCCAAAGTCGATCGCCAGCTCATCGACCTGAAATCGACGCTGCCCTTCGGCACGCACCACTTCGCGATCCCGTTCGACGCCACCGGCAAAAAATGGGTCCGCTTCGCCGTCTGGGACTCCGCCGGCAATGGCGCCTTCACCCAACCCATCGCACTGAAATAGCGTCGACACGAAAATATTTCGTCATCCTGAGGCTCGCCCGCGAAAGCGGCGAGCCGAAGGACCTCTCCTATTTTTTCCCGCTGAATCACCGCGCATTCAATGCGAGCAGCACGTGCCCTTTTCATCCCGAACCGCATCTTTGCCTCTCGCGGTGATGTATCCGCAGTACGCTTTCCGCCAAAACGCCTTCCCACATCTTTGATCTCCGCGTTATCCTGTTCGCTTCATGGACGCACGAAAACTGATCCTAAAACTCCATCTCTATTTAGGTCTCGTTTCCGCAATTTTTCTCGTCATCCTTGGCCTCACTGGCAGCGTAATGGCTTTCGAAGGCCAACTCGACCATTGGCTCCATCCCGGCCGTTGGTATGTCACCGTCCTTCCGCAAACGCTGCCCGAATCGCAACTGGTTCAAATCGCGGAGCAACGCTTTGCGCCGGATGGTATCACCGCAATCCAGATCGCGCCGGAGGCAAACATCGCGCAGCGGATTTCGCTCGCTCCTCCGCCTGGCGAACAACCGGCCGCCCTGGCGCGGCCGATCGAAGCCACTGTGAACCAATACGACGGCTCCATCCTCAGCGTGCACGCCGCGCCCACGACGACAGAAGCCACGCTCAATTTCATTCACCAGTTTCATTTGCGGCTCGTGTCCGGCGAAAAGGGACAACTCTTAATCAGCTTTGTAGGATTGATTCTCGTTTTCGAAGTCCCGCTTGGCGTGGTGCTTTGGTGGCGCACCAAACGCGCATCGGTGAAATGGAAGAGTTCAGGATTCCGAATTTCGTTCGATCTGCACCATCTCGTGGGCGTCTATTTCGCCGCGTTTCTTTTTCTTGCTGCCGTCACGGGCGTGTTCATCGGTTTCGATTTCGCGCAATCGATGTTCTATCGCGTCACGCACTCCGCCCCGAATCCGATCCGCCCCGCCGCATCCACCGTTATTCCCGGTGCCGCTCCCGTCAACGTCGATCGCGTGATCGCGGCCGCACATCAAGCGATGCCTGAAGGCCTGATTTCGATCGTCCAATTTCCCAATGGTCCGCGCGCCGTGTATCAAGTCATCCTGCGTATGCCCGGGGACGCGTGGAGCGCCGTCCACGGCCTCGCTCGCGTCGATCAGTACTCTGGCAAGGTCCTCACGTTTACCGATCTCTACGCCTCGCCCGGCTACCGCGCCATCCGCTTCAACCGTTCTCTGCATACGGGCGACATCTTCGGCCTGCCCTCTCAGATAATCGTCTCGCTCTCGAGTCTGGCGCTCGTCGTCATGGTCATCACTGGCTTTATCATTTGGTGGAAAAAGCTCGCGATCTAACGCCACCGCTTATCCGAAAGCGTAGTGGCGCGTGCTTGCCGCGCCTGCTTTGGTCCTCGTAGCGGCGACCGTTGCGCACGATTCTTGCGCGCGTTTCCCGGTGGGCGGCTCTGATTTGTTCCTGTCGTCGTCCTGAGGCTCGCTCGCGAAAGCGGCGAGCCGAAGGACCTCTCTTGCTACGGTGGTGGGGTCTGTCGTGGTCTCCGGTCCGTTATGCGGAGTGGTTTCTCTTTGCATCGGGCGGCGGCTCTTTCCAGCGCATCAAACCCCCTTTTTACGGCGCCAATGCCGCCAATCTTGCTCCAAATTCTGCGTTTTATTGCTCACTTAGCGCCATTTTGTATCCAAACGTACCCAGATCATCCGGCTCGTTGTGTCCAAAATGACACATAAAAAGTCCTTGCAAGTATCTTAAATGTATGGTAAACTTGTGCTCGGATTTTGCATCATGGCGACCGGGGCAACAGATATCATCTCGCAAAGATACACACCGTTCTGCTCACGAAGCTGTGTCAGCCGCTTGCCACTAGCCACTAATCACTGTCTTTCTAATCGCAACTGCCGAGAATTAAAAATCGATGTAACTCGCTGCAAACAAAGGACAGCGACCCTTTCTAATCGCAGTAGCCAGTGGGGTAAAGCGAAAGGCGAAACAACATGCCGCCGCCGATCTCAACAGCGAAGGGTAATATCCGCGGCGCGATTTCTAATCGATACTTCCACGATTAGAAAACGCCGTAAACCCCGCACCTTCAGCAGATCCGGATTCCTAATCGATACTGAATTGGCTGTGTCAGGGGCTCTTCCTCCGCTCAACACGTTGGAAAAAGGAAATTTTCAGGAGGGGCAATCAGCACACTGAGAGAAGTCGGCAGAAAATTAAAGGAAGCGCCTACGGCCAAGACCGGCGACGCTTCCCGGGGTGTGTCCTAGAAGTATTACTCTTATAGACGCAGGGAGGGTCGAAAAAGTTTCCCGGAAAATCATCTGAGTAAAGCGGCATCGAGTAGGGTGATAACCCTAATGCCAAGTGGGTCTTACGGACAGGAGCGAAAAGCCTGATAAGGCAAGGCGGCCGAGCAAGCAGCGTCCCTACGACGAGCGTTCAGTAAAACAGATACTTGCGCCACTTTTCGTCGCGGTGGCCGATGAGGCGCATCAGTTGGCGCGAGGTGTGGAGCGTGAAGGGGCGAGGGCGGCGCTGCAGCTTGATGCCGGCCTCCTCGGGAGTGCGGTCGCCCTTGCGATTGTTGCAAGTGTAGCAGCAGGCGACGAGGTTCTCCCACGAGGAGCGTCCGCCACGGGAGCGCGGCATGACGTGGTCGAGCGTCAGCTCGGACGCGGGAAAGGCGCGGCCGCAGAACTGGCAGGTGTTGCGGTCGCGCAGCAGAATATTCTTGCGCGAAAGCGCGCGGCTCTGCTGAGGAATATGGCGATAGCTCAGCAGCCGGATCACCGACGGCACCTGCACGGCGCGCGAAGTGGAATGCACTTCGTGGTGGCTGGTCTCTTCGGCTTGCGCGACGCCCTTGAGCATCAGCACGAGCGCGCGGCGAACGGCGGTGACGTTGATGGGTTCGAAGGTGGCGTTGAGAACGAGAACGGGAGCCTGCATCACAGAGGGGCGAGGTGCGGGGGATGGCCTCCTCGGAGCAGCGTCCGGCGCAAGCCTGCCCGTGGCCGCGCCACTGTTCAAATTCGGGCGCGGACGCAGACCGGCGGTGTGCCGGTTGTCCATTTTGGCGCTCGTTTCTTTGGCAGTTCTCCTGCGCCTTCGATGCCCAGCCAGGAACGCCGGTTGCAAGGCGCCTTCGCCATTATCGCTTAAGTTGGGCGCGATTCTATAAAAATTGTGTGAATGGCGAACATAAGTGAAACAGGGGCGTAGCGATCAAGGGGCGCAGCAAGCAGCGCCCCTGCAGAGCCGCGGTAAGCGGCTTTAGGCGTTATTGCGCACGATGGCGCGCCCGACGGTGAGCGCGATGACTTCGGCGGCGCCGGCTGCGAGCAGCGCCCGTGAGCAGGCATCGAGCGTGGCGCCGGTGGTCATCACATCGTCGATGAGGAGGATGCGGAGCTTATCGACGCGGGAGCCTTCGCGAATTGCGTAGGCGCCGCGGACCGACTCCCAGTGTTCGCTGCGCGAGAGAACGAGGCGCGCGGGTCGCGGCTTTGTGCGCGCAAGTAGATACGGGCGGAACGGCAGCTTCAGGCGCTTGGCGAGCGGGCGCGCGATCATGTCGACTTGGTTATAGCCGCGCTCGCGGCGCCGGTCGGCATGGAGCGGCACGGGGACAATGGCGTCGGCTCGCCATGCGGAGACGTCGCGCCCCGAAAGGCGCGCATGGAGATCGGCAAGGCGCGCGGCGAAGAAGTCGCCGAGGCGCGTCACCTCTTCGTACTTGAGCAGCATGATCGCGGAAGTGAGCGAGTCGTTGTATGCGGCCCAATTGCGCGCGCGGGCGAAGGCGAACGCTTTCGCGCGGCAGAGGCGGCAGAGCGGCGGAATCGTGGTGGAAGCAGCGGGTGCCGGCTGCCGCGCGGCTTGTGAGGTTGCGGTGGGCGTTTGCGGGCGTCCGCAACAGGGGCAAAGAGGTTCGGCAATTTCGGTAAAGGACGAAAGACAGGTATGGCAAATCGGGACGCGGCTGGCGTTGAGCAAAGGCGCGTCGCAGATCCGGCAAGGCGCTGCAAAGAGCACGGAGGCGAGCGCGTCGAGGGCGGGTTGGAAGATCACGGCAGCGCCTTGACTTAGGACGTAGGGCGCAAACTACCTCAAATTGGACAAAAAGGAAACGTGAAAAAAAAGGCCGGCCCCGAATGGGACCGGCCTCGTTTCGTGGCGCAGATTGGTTAAAAGTTGAACCGGGCGCTCATGCGAACCGTTCGCGCCCCCTGGAATAAGAGAGGACGTCCATATTCGCTGTTCAGGATCAGACCCTGCGTGTTCGCCAGTGCAACAGGGTTATAGCCTGTAAGGGCGGTTTGGAAGTCGTATCCTGCCGGATTCGACTTGGTTGCGAATGGCAACCATTCGTTGGCTTGTGCAAACGGGTTCGGATTGTCCGCGAGATCGGCGCGCTGATTAAACAGGTTGATCACATTGAACTCCAACGTCAGCTTCATAGCCTCGTTCGTCTTGCTGACATTGAAGCTGTGGCCAAAGTTGAAGTCCGTCTGAGTGAAAACCGGCATTCGGGCTCCTGCATTAACGCCGTTAAGCACCAGATTTCCACTCGCGGGGTCCCGAGAGAGCTGAGCCCACTGGCCGCGCTGATCCCAGAACTGACAGGACGATGTACTGTCGATCACCGGAAGGCACGTGGAACGCGGTGAACCCTCGGCGATCGTCTGAATGAAACCGAGCGTCGTGACCATCCCGTGCCAATGCAGCTCATAA
>DATEME010000604.1:0-3184 GCA_035275865.1 Candidatus Acidiferrales bacterium
TCTTGCTCGCAGGCCCCCATATTACCGAGTCCGCCGTTGCCCAGGTTATATTTTGCGATGACAAACGCTTGGAATCGGTTGAAGAGCCCCATGGACCCGGCGAAGAGCTGAGTGGGGCCCATCACGTCGGTGACATATTGCGTGCGTGCGTTACCTGAGCCGACATCCCATTTGCAGACCCAATAAACGCCATAGCCACCGCTCTCGGCCGCGCTCGAAGTTATGGCGGCGGATGAGGCGGGAGTATTCGGCGCAGTTGGCGGTTGTGCCGAAGATGCGCCTCCTGCGGTAGGCTGCATGCCATATTTCCATCGCGTATCTATCACGTTGTAACCGGAGGGAGGCATCGCCAGATCTCTCTGCCTTAGTGTCTGTGCGGCCGTCTCCGAAGTCTGATAGACGCAGCTCGCTGATCCAGCGTACTTGTTACTGCCCAGGTTGTACTTCGCAGCAACGTAGTTCCGAAATGCGTTGGTGACCATGGCAACCGCCATCGAGTCGGCGCGGCTCACGTCGCTTACGTAGTAAGGTTTCGCGCCTAATCCTATGCTCCACGTGCACACCCAATACAGGTCATTGGCGCCCTGTGCCCGGCCCGGAGGCGTACCGGCGGATGCGGAGAAAGGAGTCCAAACCAAAGTCAAAACCAAGAGCGCAAGAATAGAAGAGATCGGCGTGCCCGTCGCAAGCTTTTCAGGTATGTGGGAATGCGTCACAAGAGTCCTCCCGGCTGCATTAAAGGTCGCGCTGCATGGCCGCGCATTCTGAGAGAAACGTTGACCTACGGTTGTAGCGAGATTGGCCCAGGCAAGCTCGGCCAGGCGCTATCACCCGAGCACCCTCCAACATGCGTGGGCGAACGTTGCTTTCGGCGTTTGCAAGACTAAGGCACTCGGAAATCAGAGACAAGCAAAAAGTCATAAAGTAAAATCGCGGCATGCGTTTCTGTGAGTCCCGGAAAACGGGCCGCTTGGCGAAATTTCACAGCGATTTGGAATGACTTAGCGGTTTGGTTCTCATCTCATTTCGGATATACTCTCGCGTATGGTAAACAAAGTAACTCTCGTTGGACGTCTCGGTAAGGATCCGGAAACACGGTACACCCCTAGCGGGCAGGCGGTTTGCAATTTTTCGCTCGCAACGGATGAGTCGTTCAAGGACCGCAGCGGTCAGCGCCAAACGCGCACCGAATGGCACCGCATTGTCATGTGGGGTAAGCTCGCGGAGATCGCGCAGCAGTATCTCAAAAAGGGCTCGCTCGTTTACCTCGAGGGCCGCATTCAAAGCCGCCAGTGGGAAGATAAGCGCGACGGCCAGAAAAAGACATCCTACGAAATCGTTGCCAACGGGATGAAAATGCTCGGTGGCCGCAGCGAAGGAATGGCCGCCAGCGCCTCGATGGGCGGCGGAGCAACCGCGTCTCAGCAACGCTCAGCCGACACGGATTTTGATTCGGCGCCGATGCCCGAAGAGCATCCCTCCGGCGGCGACATTTCCGACGAAGACATTCCCTTCTAATCAATCGGTCTTCGTCTTAGCAGGCATATCTCTGCCCGCCAGTGCGAAGGCACACCCGCACCCCATTCCCTGTGTACGCGAATAAGCAGTCCTAGTGTTGAGGGTGTTCGTTGTTGTTCGACGAAGCTTCAGTTCCCTGCACGATGCCCTCGACGCCGTCCTCATCAAGCAACGGCAGCGTTGGCAGCACTTCCGAAGCAATCGACCGATTCTGCACGATCAAATCCTTGCGGCAGCGTCCGTCGCGGAATTCCATGGCACGCTTCGCGTACGCCGCGATATCCGGCTCGTGCGTAACGATCACAACCGTAAGCCCCTGCTCGGTGTTGAGCGCCTGGAAAATTTCCATAATCTCAACGCTCGTCCGGCTATCGAGGTTTCCGGTGGGCTCGTCGGCCAGCAGAATCGACGGGCGATTCACCAGCGCGCGCGCAATCGCCACGCGCTGTTGCTGACCTCCCGAAAGCTGCGACGGAAAGTGCCCCATGCGCTGCCCCAGGCCCACGCGATTCAGCGCATCCATGGCGCGCGACGCGCGCTCTTCCACAGGCACTCCCGCGTACAGCGTCGGCAGCTCCACGTTTTCCAGCGCCGAAGTCCGCGCCAGCAAATTGAATTGCTGGAAGACGAACCCGATCTTCTTGCTCCGCACCTTCGCCAACTCGCTTTTTGTCAGTCCCGAAACGTCCTGCCCGTCGAGGTGATAGTGCCCTTTCGTCGGTTTGTCGAGGCATCCCAGAATGTTCATCAATGTCGACTTGCCCGAGCCGGACGATCCCATGATCGCCACAAACTCGCCCCGGCGTATCTCAAGGGTGACGCCGCGCAGCGCGTGCACCTTCATCTCGCCCAGATCGTAGACCTTGTGGACGTTGTCGAGCTTGATCGTTACCGTGCCGATGGCCGGCGTTGTTGCTGCAGGACTAGTCGCTGTACTCATAAAACGCTTGGACGATTCCTCTCGTATTTTGACTTCTGTTCCTGAACCCGCGAAGCGCCGCAGACGGGCGCAAGCCGACGAGACCGCAGACCCGCAGCACTAGAATCCGGGCCCCCTATGATCCGGCCCGTGTCCGTCTCGTCCCGGCGGAGGTCCCCCGCGGTTCGGTCCTCCCCTGCCGTGCGCTTCCTGATCCTTCACCATTGCATCAAATCTTACCTGCTGGTCAGGCGTCAGAATAGCGCGAATCTTTGCTCGCACCTGCAGGTGAAGCGCCTCGCGCTGCGCGTCTAGCGCCTGAAATTGCGGGTGTGTATCGTCAAATATCGCGTCCAGTTGCTTCTGCTGGTCCGGCGAAAGTCCCATCCGCGCGCTGAACGACTGGCCCGGAGGCGGCGGATGTCCCGCACCGCGCTGCTGCGGTCCGCTTCCCCACACGTGCGCCCCCCAAAGGTGGTTGCCCACGCCTCCCACCAGCAGGCCCAGAGCAAACACAACCAGCACGAGCAGTCCGGTTTCACTTTTTGTCTTACTGTTCTGCATTATCAGATTCCGTAACCATTCTCACCAAATCGCTGCGCGTGGCAGGAACCATCGACTGCCCCGCCATCAGCATTTGCTGCACTTCGCCTTGCGGCGCCACGCTTGCAACGCTCGGGTTCGTCGTGGAGTTCGTCCCGTGCGTGGCATACGCGAGCATCACCACCAGCGCCAGCGCGGCCGTCG
>DATEME010000605.1:0-3799 GCA_035275865.1 Candidatus Acidiferrales bacterium
TTTGCGCTCCGCTTCTTCGCGAAATTCTTTGTACCAAAGCAGCGCTTCACGGTCTTGATCGAGGTCGTTGACGTAAGTGATCGAGTAGAGCCCAAGATTAGCGCCCGGAAAATTTCCGCTGCCGTCGCGCTCGCACTCAACCTCGCCGCACTGGATGTGATCGATGCTCGCGCTGCGGAAGGGCTGGCTCGGTTCGCGGGTATAGGCGCCGTGCCGCGCGGCCCACACATCCGTCGTGTCGTTCGCGCGGGCAGCTGGTGTAACGTGCGAAGTCTTGAACAAACCTTCCTTGATCGTGAGCTGCTCGTTCACGTAGGCGGACATCAGCATGATGTCCACGATCCCCTGATGCACGACCTCGCGGATGATGTCGAGAAACTCGGGCAGGTTGCGGTAGCCAAATTCGTCGCGGTTCCAGAGCTCCGGCGAAAACTGGGCCGGCCGCGCTCCGCGCCCTGCCAGGTAGCGTCGCGGCCCTGGCGCCCGAACGCCGAAAGCCATGTCTGCGTCCTTGGCGTCAGCGAGAATAAACGCGCGCGACCGGGGGTTCGCTTTGATCTCCGCGAGCTTGGAATCGAGCGATTTCTTCATGGCGATCATTCAAGGTCAGCACCACTCATACGTGTGCAACAGAAGCCGCATGATAGTCGAATTCATCCATTCGACAATCCCCAATCCCTCGGCCGGACTGGCCCAACTCGCACAACGCCGTGGCCGCATAGCTTGGGCGAACGCGGTTCGCGATACTGAGACTTAATGTCAAGGCGCCTTCTTCCGGTCTGTCCCTGGCGCCGAGTTTCGGGGATTAACGGCGGCGATAGATGAGATAGATCGGAGTGCCAACCAAGACGAGAGCCAGACCGAGCGCCGAATTGATCAAGGCGGGTTTACCGGCGGCGACGGCGGCACGGTAGCCGGCAATGTCGTTGTGAATCGTCAAAGCCAGATAGGCAATGGCGAACAGCACGAAGACAATCGGAACCACCGGATAGCCCGGCACCCGGTATGGGCGTGGCAAATTCGGTTCCCGCCTGCGAAGCGTTACGACGCCCCAGGCTCCCGCGGCGTAAAAGATCCAGATGACGAAGATGAGCATGTCAGTGATTTGATCGAACGTACCGCTAAAAAGGAGGATGACGGCCCACAGGCCCTGCACGACTAGAGCCGCCGCCGGCGTATGGAACCGGGGATGAACGCGTCCAAGAAAGCGTGGCGCCATGCCGTGGCGTGCCATCGAAAAATAAACCCGTGCGCTGGCGAGGATGATGGCATTGGCCGCGCCAAAGGTGGAGAGCATGACAGCCAGCGCGATCCACCGTCCGCCACCCGGAACACAAAGCTCGGCGACGTTGGCGGCGACAAGTTTCGATTTCGCCATGTCATCGATCGGCATGGCGTAAGAGTAGGCGGCGTTCATTAGGAGGTACAACGCGGTAACGAGTACCATGCCGATGATAAGTCCGCGGGGAAGATTGCGCTGGGGCTCCTTCACTTCACCGGCGACATACGTAATCTTGTTCCAGCCATCGTAAGCCCAGAACGCGCCGGCCATCGCGGCGGCCATGGCGCTCCACCAGCCCAACCCCGACGGGGAGATCGAAAGGCTGTTGGCGCTGAGATTGGACACGCTTCCCTCGAGCGGCGGTATGAACACGAGGATGACCAGCGTCAGCATGGCCGCGAACTTCGCGAGAGTGACCACGTTTTGCACGAGACCACCGAACCTGACGCCGACGTAATTCACGGCGGTCAGAATGACGATCACGGCCGCGGCGACACACTTTGTGGTGAAGTCTTTCCATGGAGTGATGTCGCCAATGAACGGGAGGTGAAATGAAAATGCCGTCGAAGCTTCCGGCAGACTCGGCAGCGGCACCAGTTGCATGCCGTATTCGGCGAAGACGTAACAAACTGCGGTGATGGAGCCGGTCTGGAATACAGTGAATGCCGCCCAGCCGTACAGGAACGCCACGAACGGACCATAGAGCCGGTCAAAAAAAACGAACTGTCCTCCCGTTTCCGGAATGGCCGCGGCGATCTCTGCATTGGCCAACGCTCCGAAGAGGGTGATAACGCCGGCGAGCAACCAAACGGCCAGCAGGGCCTCCGGCGAACCCAGTTGCGCGGCCATGACGCCCGGCTTGCGGAAGATGCCGGAGCCGATCACGCCTCCGGCCACGAGCATGATCGTGCTGAAGAGGCCGAGCGAAGGGATCAAACTGCCGCGGGCCGGCTGCGGCTTGCCTTTCTCATCTGCTTCGCTCATCGGGTTGGAAAGCGCCGAGTGTATCGGCGGAATTCTCCAAGGGAAGGACGAAGCTTGGCGGTTGGCCCGTTCGCGTTGCATCAAATTAAAAGACACCCAAGGCGGAAAACTGGGGGGAGGCAAAAGGGGTCGTTGACTCATGGAAAAAAGACACCGGGAATTGGGATGAATGCATATGAGTCAAGAGGTGAAAGAAAACTGGCTGCCGAAGATCCGAGCACGCTACGAAAAACGAGGCCGCGAAGGCAAAAGCCGGATGCTCGATGAGCTGTGTGAAGACCATGGTTATGAGCGCAAGTATGCAATCAAATTGCTCAATGGCTCGTTGCCCGAGCCCAGCGGTCGGCGCCGACCTGGTCCGGTCCCGCACTATGAAGTCATTGAGCCGATCGTGCGACGGATGTGGCTGGCGGCTGAACAACCTTGTGGCAAACGGCTGGTGCCCATCTTGCGCCAGTGGCTGCCTTTCTACGAACGGCGTTATGGGGAAGTCAGCGGCGGGCAGCGCAAGCTTTTGCGCAAGGTCAGTTCGGCCACCTTAGATCGACTCTTGGGCGGGGCCCGGGCCGAGTACCCTGGATGGGGCCGCTGTGGGACCAAACCAGGGAGTTTGCTCAAAACGGAGATCCCCATTCGAACCGGCACGTGGGATTTGACTCAGCCTGGTTATCTGGAAGCCGACAGCGTGGCCCACTGCGGGACCAGCCTGGCCGGAGACTTCATCTGGAGCCTGACATATACCGACATCTTCAGCGGCTGGACGGAAGGCCGGGCCGTCTGGAACAAGGGCGCCGGAGGCGTGCTGGCGGCCACGCAAGACGTGGAAGAGGCCTTGCCCTTTGGTCTCCTGGGCTTCGATTGCGACAATGGCAGCGAGTTCCTCAATCACCATCTCTGGGGCTACTTGGCCCAGCGTCGAAGCCCGGTTGAATTTACTCGCTCACGTCCCTATCACAAGGATGACAACGCGCATGTGGAACAGAAAAACTGGATGTGGCCGCGTCAACTTCTGGGTTACACGCGCTTGGAAGACATGGCTCTGGTCGTGCGCATTTGTCAGGTTTACAAAGACGTCTGGGGACCGCTGCATAACTTCTTTTTACCGTGCCTGAAGTTGCAGGCCAAATGGAGAGAAGGCAGTCATTGGCGCAAACGTTACGAGGGGCCACAAACCGCCTACGATCGGCTTTGTCGGCCCGGCATCTTGGGTCTCAAGCAGCGCAGGCAATTGCGCGAACGCTACGACAGCCTGGACCCTTTCTTATTAAAGGACGACCTGGAGAAGCAGCTCAAACAAATCCTTCATCCCAAACCCTCCTGAAGTCCCAAAATTTTTCGCTCCCCCCCAAATCCAAGTCGTAGGCTCCCGGCCGCAGGGGGGCGCGAGCTGAGGGCTCGCAAGCTCGCCCCCCTGCTCGTTTTAGCTCGCTATCGTAAACCAAAAACCATTCATCATTCCTCCGCCGGAACATGAGTCCCAAAAGCCCTGCTTACTCAGACTCCTTCGGTGTCTTTTTCCCGTGATGCAACGGG